>JAICLG010000031.1 GCA_025927515.1 Hyphomicrobium sp. | reverse complement strand
GGTTCAGGCAATCTTGTCGTCGGCTTCAGCAACGTCGCGAAAGGCGCATTCTCGGGCAATGCCGTTTTTGGCGTCAACAACAGCGCCAACGGGCTCGGCGATGGAAACGGCGTGATCGGCTTCAACAATTCGTCGTCGGGTGCTTTGTCCGGCAACGGTGTTATCGGCGCCAACAATCAGGCCAGCGGCTTCGCATCGGGCAATGGGGTCTTCGGGTCCGACAATCAGGTTAGCGGTTCGGCTTCAGGGAATGGCGTCGTCGGCTTCAATAACCAGGCGAGCGGCTTTGCTTCTGGGAATTTTGTCCGAGGCAGCAATAATCAGGCGAGTGGCTTCGCAACGGGCAATTTCGTAGACGGCAATCGCAATCAAGCGAGCGGCTTCGCCTCCGGCAACGGCGTAACCGGAAACGACAACATCGCGTTTGGCACCGGGGCAGGTAACGGCATCGCGGCTTCGAATACGACGGCGATCGGCAGCTTTGCGACAGCGAGTTCCGACAATTCGATCGCAGTTGGTACCGGGGCGACAGTCGGGACCGGCTCGACCAATGCTGCTGCCATCGGAGCGGGCGCAACGGTTGCCAACAATCGTCCGGGTGAAATGGTGTTCGGGACCGCTCCGTCTGGAGGCGGCGGAGGCAACACGTACACCACGCCCGGCATCACGTCCGGCTTGAGCAAGTCGCGACAGAGCGGTCCACTCGAGGTCGTCACGTCCGACCAGGGCGGTCACCTCGCGACGGACGGCGGCTCTATCTTCCGGCAACTCGACGAAGCTCAGTCCGGCATCGCGCTCGCCATATCGATGGAAAATCCGGATCTCGTCGCCGGCGAACGGTTTGGCTTCGCGGTCAATGGCGGCTTCTACGAAGGCGCTGCAGCGATGTCGGTCAGTGCGGAAGGCGTCATGGGGTACAACGTGTTCATGGATGGCGACCGCGTAGCGGTGTCGGGCGGCGTCGGCGTCGGTTTCGACAACGGCAGAGGTGGCAGTGTCGTCGGCGGCCGGGTCGGGGCCCAGATTACCTTCCGGTAGTGGAGCAGTTCTGCTCCTTTCAGAGCGTTGCATTGGCTTAGCCGGTGCAGCGCTCTTCTTGTTTACGTCAAATTCACAAGGCTCGTAGCTTTCGGCGTGAGCTTCATGCTCTAAGCGTACGAACGCTTGGCTTCGAGATTTGCATTCGTGATGGAACGCGCGGGATTTAGGACTGCAGGCAAGGTTGCCGCCGGCCGACGGCTGTCTCGGATTCCTCTCATGCTGGCTTGCGCGATGTCCTTCGCCCTGGCTCCAGCAAGCATTACGACCGCGCAGGGAACGAAAGACCAGAAGCCGGAATGGCAGAAATCCGACGCGCAAAAATCCGGGACTTCCCTACCAGCGGCGACATCTGCGCAGGGGCCTGATAAAAAACCGGCATCGCTCGGTGTGCCGCCGCTCAGAAACCTCCTGATCATGATCCGGACGACGCTCGTCGCGCTTTATCAGGCGAACATCACGAACAATTATTCCGTGCTTCGTGACCTCGGCGCGCCGTCTTTTCGCGAGGCCAACAGTGTCGAGCGGCTGAGTGCTGCGTTCGCCGATCTCAGAAATCGCGGCGGAGATATTGCGCCTGTCGTTCTGGCGTTGCCGACGTTGTCGAAGCCGGCAACCATCGATCAAAATGGAATGTTGAGACTGACAGGTGCGTTTGACACGAGACCGAACGAACTCGCGTTCGATCTGGTGTTCCAAGCTGTCGGCGGGTTTTGGCAGCTCGATGGCATTGCCGTTCAGTTCCGTCAGCCGGTAGCGGCGACCGCTGCCGAATCGCGACCCGACGAAAGGGCGACCTCCGGTAATTCAAAGAAGAGCGCGAAGCACAAACTGAGGGCGCCTGGCAAAAGCAAGACGCCGCCGAAGAACTAACGCTTCGCGCTGTTGGTAACCGCCATCACTTGTCGGCGAAGACGAGCCGCCCTTCTTCCGCCTTATGATAATACTGGCTCGCGACCAGCCAGCCCTTGAGCGGACGCAGCGGCGGAATGCAGGTCAGAAGGATAAATGGCAGGCTTGTGACCAGATGCACCCAGAATGGTGGCGAATACGCTACCTCGATCCAGCACGCGAAGGCTGCTGCCGGGATGCAGGCGAAGCACATGACGAAGAACGCCGGGCCGTCGGCAGGGTCGGCGAACGACAGATCCAAGCCGCAAGCCGGGCAATTTTTTCTAAGCGTCAGAAAGCCGTCGAAAATCTTGCCTTTGCCGCAGCGTGGGCAAAGGCCTCGGATGCCGACCTTCATCGGCGAAAGCTCCGGCCACTGGTGTTTGTGTTCGGCACACATCGCAATTCCCCTAAGTGGCTCACTGAAGACAATTCAGAACTTGTATGCATATTGTATGTCGGATTCTTTATTTTCCAAGAGAGAGAAGTGTCGCACGGATTATCGGTCTGTACTCACGATATATGGGATGGCGACACTAGAATCGAAGGCAAGTCGGCTTCGACGTCTTCCCTTTTTTATCCATACATAGTAGTTTTATTGTATGGGTCAGAATCCCCAAGCAGAACCCGTAGGCTCGTGGCGTCCCTGGATTATTCCGGGCAGTCAGCTGAAATCGCGCGGCATCGTCGACGCGCTTGAAACCGACATCCGTAACGGCAGGGTGCAGCCGGGTTCACGATTGCCGCCGCAACGGGCCATTGCAGTAGCCTTGCAGGTCGATTTGACGACCGTCACGCGTGCGTTCAACGAAGCGCGGCGGCGAGGTCTGATCGATGCGAGAGCAGGACGTGGCACGTTCGTGCGCAGGGTCATCGAGGATCGTGGCTCAGGGCTTGCGGCGGTTCCCGCCATCGATCTGAGCTTGAACATTCCACCGCAACCTCCTGCAGCACGGTTGCAGCATCTCATTCCGGCAACGATCGCGGATCTGCTGTCGAGCGAGCATGGCATGCTGCATCTGCATTATCAGGAAAGTACCGGCAGCGTTCCGGACCGTGTGGCTGCAGCGCGTTGGTTGGCCAAGCGCATCGACGATCCCAAACCTGGCTCTCTCGTGGTCGCAAGCGGAGCGCAGAGTGCGCTGTTCGGCGTGTGCGAATGCCTGATTGTGCCCGGGGAATCAATCGCGGCGGGCATCGCGACGTATCCGGGTCTGAGGGCAATCGCCCGACAACGTGGCTATAAGCTTGCGCCGCTGGCAATGGACGATAGCGGTATTATTCCGGAATCGTTTGAGGAAAGCTGCCGCCATTCGGTTCCGAAAGCGATCTATATCATTCCTGCGATCGATAATCCTACGACCGCCACGTTGCCGGAAGAGCGCCGCCGCAGGATCGTGGAGATTGCGCGGCAGTTTCGTGTGGCAATCATCGAGGATGATCCATACTCGCCTCTTCTCAATGGTGGGCCTATTTCGTTTGCGCGTCTGGCGCCCGAACTCACGTGGCACATTGCGACGTTGTCGAAGTGCGCAACGCCGGCTTTGCGAATTGCTTATGTCGGTGCACCGAGCGAAGCTCATGCTATGCGCCTCGCGGGTGTTCTACGGGCCGTCAATCTGATGGCGCCCCCTCTCAACGCCGCTGTTGCCTCGCGCTGGATCGTGTCGGGCGTGCTCGACGAAATACGGGAGGCGATTTGCGAGGAGGCGGCTGCGCGCCAGAAGATTGCACGGGCCGTGCTGGATGACTTCGCATTCGCTGCCGATCCTCACGGCCATCATCTCTGGCTCAGTATGCCGCCGCACTGGCACGCCGCCGATCTTGCAGAGCACGCCGCACGTTCGGGGATTGCGGTCGTGCCAAGCTCGGCGTTTGCCGTTGCCAGTCCGGTCGCCGAAGCTGTTCGCATCTCGCTGGGTGCGGCACCTGATCGAAGTGCGCTGACGCAAGGGTTGAAACGGCTATCGGAACTGCTTGTGCAGCCCGTGCTGCCGGCGAGGGCCATCATCTGAAATATTCAGAGTTATTGTCGTTCGTGCGGGGAGGCATCATTTGAGAGACAGTATCTCCACGCAGCTTGTCGAGGGATCGCCATGAAAGCCTATCTCCTGCATCGCTTCGGAATCGAGGGATTATCGCTAGAAGAGGTTGCGTCTCCCGAGCCGGGGCGGGGTCAGGTGCTGGTGAAGATGCGGGCATGGTCGCTCAATTATCGCGACCTGCTCGTCGTGCGCGGACTCTACGCGCCGAAGCTCAAATTTCCGTTCCAGATTTTGTCCGATGGCGTCGGTGAGGTTGTGGCTGTTGGCGCGGACGTTCTTCGCGTCAAGGTTGGAGATCGTGTCGCCGGCGCTTTCATGCAGACGTGGATCGAAGGCGAACTGGACGCCGAGAAATCGGCGAGTGCGCTTGGTGGCGCCATCCCAGGGTTAGCCGCAGAGTACGTCGTTCTCGATGAAAACGGAGCCATTCCGGTTCCTGCCCATCTTTCCGATGAGGAAGCAGCTACGCTTCCTTGTGCGGCGGTAACGGCCTGGCATGCGCTCGTCGACGCGGGGAAGCTTGCGCCGGGCGAAACCGTTCTCGTTCAGGGAACGGGTGGCGTTTCGATCTTCGCGCTGCAATTTGCGCGCATGCTCGGCGCACGAGTCATTGCAACGTCAAGCAGCGATGCGAAGCTTGAACGCGTGCGGGCGCTCGGCGCGTCGGACGTCATCAACTACAAGACGACGCCGGAGTGGGGCCGCAGCGTGCGGGAACTGACGGGGCGAAGAGGCGTCGATCATGTCGTCGAAGTCGGGGGCGCTGGAACGCTCGCGCAGTCGTTTGATGCCGTTCGTATCGGCGGGCGCATCAGCCTCATCGGGGTGCTGACCGGAGGAACGGTCAACCCCATTCCGGTTTTGATGAAAAATATCACCGTTCAGGGCATTTACGTCGGCAGCCGCGCGATGTTCGAAGCGATGAACGAAGCAATCATTGTGAACGGCATGCGGCCGATCATCGACCGTGTCTTTCCATTCTCAGAGCTTCCGCAGGCGCTGAAACACATGGAAAGCGGTGCGCATTTTGGAAAGATCGTGCTGAAGGCTTGAGCTACTGCGTCTTTAAAATGCCGGGCACCGCGCCTTGGCCGGGGTAAACGACCGGTTGCAAACTTCACGCTGCTAGATATTCTTGTGACTATATCGCCAGCCACATGACATCAGGCAGCAATGAAACCAGTACACGCGATTTCACGATTTCACATCACGATGGTCGCTGTCGGCGCATTGCTGGTTGCGGCATTTTCGGTTGCGGCTGAAGCACAGAAAACAGAGACAACCATAACGACCGTCTTTGCTGCAGCGAGCATGAAGACGGCATTGGACGCGGCCGCGGCGGCTTACCAGAAGAGCACAGGAAACAAGATTGTCGCCTCGTACGCAGCGTCATCCGCGCTCGCGAAGCAGCTCGAACAGGGGGCGCCCGCGGATATTTTCATTTGCGCCGACCTCGACTGGATGAACTACGTCGACAAGGAAAAGTTGATCAAGGAAGAGACGCGCGTGAACATGTTTGGCAATCGTCTCGTCCTCATTGCTCCGAGATCGAGCACGACTTCGATAAAGATCGAGAAGGGATTTGGATTGGCGGCGGCGCTGGGCGATGGCCGGTTGGCGATGGCCAACGTGAAATCTGTCCCCGCCGGAAAATACGGCTCTGCAGCGCTCAAAAAGCTCGGTGTCTGGGATGCAGTCGAAAACAAGATTGCGCAGGCCGAGAACGTGCGCGCGGCGTTGGCTTTCGTGGCGCAGGGGGAAACGCCCTTCGGCGTCGTCTACAAAACAGATGCTGATGCAGAACCCAAGGTTAAGATTGTCGGCGTCTTTCCTGAAGACACCCATCCGCCGATCGTCTATCCCGTTGCCGTCACGACTGGCTCCAAGAATCCCGCCGCCGCCGAAGCCTTCATCAACTATCTGAAGACGCCGGAAGGCCAGGCGGCTTTCACGCAGCAAGGCTTTACGATCCTCAAATCGGCGGGCCGTTGAAGGTCAGTCGCAGAAGCGAGTGAAATTTCGTGCTTGGATTTTCTCCGGATGAGTGGACGGCGATTTTTCTCAGTTTGCGGGTCGCCACGGTTGCGACACTCGTCGCTTTGCCATTCGCGATCCTTGCGGCCTACGCGCTCGCGCGGTGGCGATTTCCGGGCAAGATTCTGCTCGATGGCGCTTTGCATCTGCCGCTCGTCATGCCTCCGGTTGTGACCGGCTATCTCTTGCTTCTGACGTTCGGCAAGCAAGGTCCGGCCGGGAAGTTGCTCAACGACCTGTTCGGATTCAGTTTTTCGTTTCGCTGGACGGGGGCAGCGTTGGCCTGCGGCGTCATGGGGTTTCCATTGATGCTGCGGGCTATACGCCTTTCCTTCGATATGATCGACCGGCGCTTGGAAGCCGCGGCTGGTACGCTCGGCGCTAGTCCGGGCTGGCGGTTTCTGCTGGTGACACTTCCGTTGGCGCTGCCCGGCATCGTCGTTGGCGCCATCCTGTGCTTTGCAAAGGCGCTTGGGGAATTCGGTGCGACGATCACGTTCGTCTCGAATATTCCCGGCGAAACGCAGACCATCCCGTCAGCAATTTATTCCTACATACAAGTTCCGGGCGGCGACGCCCAGGCGCTGAGGCTGACCTGTGTCTCGATCGTAATCGCAATGGCTGCTCTCATTGTTTCCGAGATCCTCAACCGCCGGATCCATCGGAAGATCGCTGTATTCGAATGACGAGCATGCTGCCCTCCATCACCTTCAGGGCACGGCAGAGGCGAGGTGATTTCGTGCTCGATGTTGCATTCGAAGGTGGTCCAGGACTGACGGCCCTTTTCGGACCGTCGGGTGCCGGGAAAACGGCCATCCTCAACATCATCGCCGGGACACAACGGCCTGACGCCGGGCTTGTCGTTGTCTGCGGCAGGATCCTGACGGATACGGATGCAGGGATTTATCTTCCGCCGCATAAGCGTCGAGTCGGGCTTGTCTTTCAGGATGCGCAGTTATTTCCCCATCTGACGGTCGAGCAGAACATCAAGTTCGGCAGGTGGTTTACACGCGCCGACAATACTGCACCTCCACTCGATCTCGTCACCTCCGTGCTCGGTATCGGGCACCTGCTGAAACGCCGTCCGGCGACCTTGTCCGGTGGAGAGAAACAGCGTGTCGCGCTGGCGAGGGCGCTGCTCTCGGCGCCGCGGATCTTATTGATGGATGAGCCGTTGTCGGGGCTCGACGATGCGCGTCGCATCGAGATCATGGGGTTGATCGAGCGGGTGCGCGACGAATTCAAAATCCCGATCATCTATGTCACGCATACGCGCGATGAGGTGAGGCGGCTGGCAACGCGGGTCGTGCGCCTGAATGCCGGCCGAGTCGAAGCTATTGGTAAGGCTGGCGATCTTTTGGATTCCTAGGCGATCCAGAACGTGCGCTCACTTGCGCGATGTCTTTTGTGCGCGGGCGAGATGCTTCTCCATAGACTCCAGCGGCTTTGCGAACACGGTGAGCGCCTTGGCTTCCATCTCACGGTACTGGCGAACGAGTTCCGCTCCGAAGGGCGTGAGCTTTGCGGCACCGCCGCCGCGTCCGCCGTGCTGGCGCTCGATCAGCGGATCGGCAAAAATGGCACTGAAATCGTCCATCAAATACCAGGCGCGTTTATAGGACATGTCCATTGCCTTTGCCGCCTGCGCAATTGATCCGTGCTCGCCGATAAGCTCAAGGAGCTGAATGCGGCCGTGCCCGATGTAGCGCTCTTCGCCGAAATCGATGCGAATTTTTATTCTGGTCATTGAAACACCGCGTTGCCTGGGAGTGATTTTTCCGGCTGCTGGACCACAATTCAAGCCCCTCTTGGCGGGTCAACTGTCGCTATATTGAAGTCAGTCGAGCGGACAAGCCGCACCATAGTGTCTCGACGGGATTTCGAAATCATCTTATTTGCCGGGCTACCCGATTTTCCAGGTCCACGTATGGCAGCCGATAAAAAACCGACGCACGAAGAGCTTTTGCTGCACCTGCAATCCGTGGCCGAACGCTCGGTGAGTCGATTCGGTTTGCCGCAGGACGTTACCGTCAAGCTCATCAACGTCTCGGAAAATGCCACCTACAAGATCGAGGATGCGAGTAGCGGGCGCAAGTGGGCGCTGAGAGTGCATCGTGACGGTTATCATTCGAAAACGGCGATTGCGTCTGAGCTTGTCTGGCTCGCCGCCCTTGAGGACTATGGTGTCACGGTGCCAACGCCTGTGACGGCGCTCGATGGCGAGCTTATTCAAACGCTGGCGGTCGAAGGTTTGACCAATCCGCGCAACGTCGTGCTGTTTCTTTGGAAGAACGGCACCGAGCCCGCCAGAACCGATGTCGCGAGCTTTGAACTACTCGGCGAAACAGCCGCGCGCATGCACGCCCATATTCGCAGCTGGCAGCGACCGGCTTGGTTCGAACGTCATACCTGGAATTTTGAAACGAGCCTCGGCGATCGTCCGCATTGGGGGCGCTGGCAGGACGGCATGGGGATGACGTCCGAGGCAACAGAGGCGATTTCGGCGGCCGTCGATCTGATCCGCGATAGACTGGAAGCCTTCGGCAAATCACCGGATCGGTTCAATCTCGTGCACGGTGACATGCGGCTTGCCAACCTGCTGATGGAGGGCAACGACGTTAAGGTGATCGACTTCGATGACTGCGGTTTTTCGTGGCTGCTCTACGATTGCGCGACGACGGTTTCTTTTTTCGAACAAGCACCCGAAGTGCCCGAACTGCTGAAGGCCTGGGTGCGTGGCTATCGGCGCGTCGGTGCATTGAGCCCGGAAGAAGAAGCTGAGATCGAAACGTTCGTCATGTTGCGCCGCCTTCTGCTCATCGCGTGGATCGGCTCGCATTCGGAGACGGAGCTCGCGCAATCCATGGGCGTCGCATATACGCAGGAATCGATCCCCCTCTGCGAGCGCTATCTATCGCGCTTCGGAAAAAGGTCGTCGAGGCATGCCGCCGCTGAAGCCTCTTTTAGCCGTCGTTGAGCACCAGTCTGCCGATGCGGGCGTGCGCCGCCGGAGAGAAGATCCTCAGTGCGAGGCCCCAGATCAAGCCGATGCCGAGAATGGAGAACGCGATCATCGGTATTCTGCTGCCGAAGCTGCCGGTTCCGCCGAACGTCTCGAGGTTCTGAACAAGCAGGTAGACAAGCCAGACCTGCGAAATGAAGGCGATGATCGGCGCGATCAGCGATCCGAAGATATTGACTTCGCCCGGATGGTTGGCGCGAAAGTAGACGATGATGGCGATCGATACGACTGCCTGCAGGATGAGCAGGAGCATCGTGCCTAAGATGGCGAGCATCGTGTAGACCGTGACATAGGCCTGTGCATTCGGGTCGTTGGTGCCGATGAAGTACGCGAACAGACCGACCCAGATCGCAGCGAGAAGGGATTGCAACGTCGAAGCAACGTGCGGGCTCTTATGCGTCGCGTGCGTCTTGCCGAGAAAACGGGGCAGAACGCCTTCGCGTCCAAGCGAATACATGTAGCGGGCCGCAGTGTTGTGAAACGCCATTCCACACGCGAAAGAGCTGGTGAGAATGAGGAGCGCCATGGCTTCTACCGCCCATGTGCCGACGTGCTGTTCCAGCGGCGCCAAGAAGAAGTTGCTGGAGTTTCCTACGGCTTTCGCCAGCATGTCCCCTTCCGTCGGATAGGCCGAGACGGCGCACCAACTCGTGAGGATGTAGAAAATTCCAAGTCCGATAACGGAGATGTAAAGCGACTGCGGAATGATGCGCTTCGGGTCGCGCGATTCCTCCGCGTAGTTCGGCGCCATTTCGAAACCGACCCACGACCAGAACGCCATGAACACGCCGACCGCCGCCGCACCTGCCGGAATATCGACGGAGCCGACTTTCTGCGCCGTAACGGACGTCATCACGTGCGCGATGTTGAGGCTTTCCAGACTGAAGTTGGTGCCGCTTTTGGCCAGGATCACGCCAGCGTCAAAGATCAGCAGCATGACGACTTCGAGGATCAAGGCGACGCCAAGGACTTTGGCCGAGATCTGCACATCCTGATAGCTGAGTATCGAGGTCATGAAGATCATGAACAGGGCAAGCCATATCCACGGAACGTTGATACCGAAATGCGATTGCAGCCACGCGTTACCGAAGAACGAGAACAGGCCCGTGAGAGAGGCTTCAAAAACGCTATAGGACGCCAGCGACGCGAACCCCGCCGCCATTCCGACGTCGCGCCCCAGGCCCATGCTGATATAGGAGTAAAAGCCGCCGACGGACGAAACCTTGCTGGCCATGGCGGCGTAGCCGACGGAGAAAATCGTCAGGACGATGGTGGCGAGCAGAAAGGCGGCCGGGACGTAGATGCTATTTCCGAAGCCTCCGGCGAACGGCACGTTGCCCAGCATCGCCGATTCCGGCGCTGCTCCCGTGACGGTCAGAAACAAGACGCCAATGAGGCCCACTGCTTTTGCGTGAAGCTTTTCGACCGAATGATCCTTGCTGATGTCAAAACTTTCGGGCGGATAGAACGTGCGGGCAGGCGACGACGTCAAGCTGGCTACTCCCCCTGGAGTTCGGTTGTTCGGCAGTGCAGTGGAATTCTGCGCGGTCACTACTTTTGGCCCGCAGAGGCATCCGTCCGTTTTCTGAAGTTTCGGGATTCAGGCTCCGGCTACCCTGAGCGTATATGTGCAGCGCGCGCAAGACTTTGACATCACACGATTAGGATTTTCGCGCTAGGCCTTGAGGCGATAGCCGGTTTTGAAGATCCACCAGGCGATGACCATGCAAATGGCCAGAAATACCAGCGTCATCAGAACGCTGACGCCGACATTGACGTCGGAAATTTCGTAAAAGCTCCAGCGGAAGCCGCTGATCAAATAAACCACCGGATTGAGCAGCGTCACCTTTTGCCAGAACTCGGGAAGCATCTTGATCGAATAGAACGTACCGCCGAGGAAGGTGAGGGGCGTAATGACGAGCAGCGGAATGATCTGAAGTTTCTCGAATCCGTCGGCCCAGATGCCGATGATGAATCCGAGCATGCTGAAAGTGACCGCCGTCAGCACCAGAAATGCGACCATCCAGAAAGGATGGGCGATGTGGATCGTCACGAACAAGCAGGCCGTGACGAGCACGAGCAGGCCGAGAATGATCGATTTCGTCGCTGCCGCACCGACGTAGCCGAGAACGATCTCAAAGGGCGAGACGGGCGCTGACAGGTGCTCGTAAATCGTTCCGGTGAAGCGCGGAAAATAAATGCCGAATGACGCGTTGAGCGTGCTCTGCGTCAGGAGCAGCATCATCACGAGTCCCGGAACGATGAACGATCCGTAACCGATTCCATCGACCTGGGAGATGCGCGAGCCGATCGCCGAGCCGAAGACGACGAAGTAAAGACACGTCGAAAGTACCGGCGAGACGATGCTCTGCATCAGGGTGCGTCCCCAGCGGGACATTTCAAATCCGTAAATCGCGCGGACCGCCTCGATGTTCATCGCTTCTGCCTCACGAGATCAACGAAAATGTCTTCGAGCGAGCTTTGGGTCGTGCTCAAGTCTTTGAACGCGATTCCAGCGGCGCGCATATCGTTCAGGAGTGCCGTGATGCCGGTCCGCTCGGCCTGCGTATCGTAAGTGTAGGTCAATTCGTGGCCATCGTTCGCGACGTGAAGATCGTACGCTGCAAGCGCCGGCGGAACATCGGTGAGGGGGATTTGGAGTTGCAACGAAAGCTGCTTTTTGCCGAGCTTGCGCATCAGCTCCGTCTTCTCTTCGACGAGAATGATTTCGCCTTTCGCGATGACGCCGACGCGGTCGGCCATTTCTTCGGCTTCTTCGATGTAATGCGTGGTCAAGATGATCGTGACGCCCCGCTCGCGCATGGCACGAACGACGTCCCACATTTCGCGGCGGAGTTCCACGTCGACGCCGGCCGTCGGCTCATCGAGAAAAAGGATGCGCGGGTCATGCGCCAGGGCTTTCGCGATCAGGAGCCGACGCTTCATGCCGCCCGAGAGCGTCATGATCCGGCTGTCCTTCTTTTCCCAAAGAGAGAGATCTTTCAGAACTTTTTCGACGAAGGCGTGATCGCGCGGCTTACCGAACAGTCCTCGGCTGAAATTGACGGTCGCCCACGGCGTCTCGAACATGTCTGTCGAGAGTTCCTGCGGGACCAATCCGATCATCGAGCGGACGGCACGGTAATCGCGGACGATATCCTTGCCGTCGACGGTCACCGTGCCGGTGCTGGCGTTGACGATGCCGCAGATGATGCTGATCAGCGTCGTCTTACCGGCGCCGTTCGGTCCGAGCAGGGCGAAAATCTCGCCCTGCCGGATATCGAGATTGATGTGCTTGAGGGCATGGAACCCTGACGCGTACGTTTTCGATAGATTTGCGATGGAAATAATGGCGTTCATGAAATGGCTCTAATGCGCGAGGACAATTGCGCGCCCTCGCATCGCAGCGTCGCTCACGACTGTCAACGGTATCCACCGGATGCTGAAAGTCTTTCCCCGGTGATCCAGCCAGAATCGTCGGACGCAAGGAACAACGCGACTTTGGCAATATCATCTGGTTGACCCAAACGTCCGAGTGGCGTCGCGGCAACCATTTGCTTTTCCTGGTCGCTTCCTTTGATGCCGATGCGCTCAATGCCTTCCGTATCAACGCCGCCTGGCGCGATCGTGTTGACACGGATTTTTCGGGCGGCGAGTTCGCTCGCAAGAACGCGCGTGACAGCATCAACTGCGCCCTTCGTTGCTGAGTAAATCACGGAATTCGGTACTGCGCTCAGGCTGACGATAGAGCTGATGTTGATCACGCTGCCGCCATTCGGGCCAAAGTACTTCAAAGCCTCCTGTGTGCTCAGGATCAGGCCAAGTACGTTAATGTTGAATTGGCGGTGAAACTCGGCCTCCGTGACTTCTTCCAAAGGCTGAAAATCGAAAATTCCCGCATTGTTGACCAGGATGTCGAGCGATCCAAATGCCGACTTCGCTTCCGCAAAGAGGCTTTTTACATCGTCATGTTTCCCGACGTCGCCTCTGACTGCGACGGCCTTGCCGCCGTTCTTGACGATTTCTGCAACAACCCGGTCAGCGCCTTCCTTGCTGGAGGCGTAGTTCACCACAACCGATGCGCCGGCCGCTGCAAGCTTTTTCGCAACGCCGGCACCGATGCCTTTGGATGCGCCGGTTACGACGGCGACTTTGCCTTTCAGGCTACTCATGGTTTTGATCTCCTGTTGGATGAGTGGAAGGGGTGAGTCCCGTCAGCCGCGGACGAGTGTCCGCGAAGATGACGGTGGGTGAGGTTTGGAGCCGGGAGGGCGGGTTTGGCCTCTTAGGAGAAGTTGTCGAGGCTGAGTCCGGGCGACCAGCGGCCCGATCGCGCGGCAAATTCGTCATCGCCGGTTGGAGCACGTCGCCCGCACGCGCACACAACTTCGGAGGTGCCCAGTGCGTCGACCTCGGAAAGGTCCTCGTCACGTCGCCTGTAGATCCAGCCTGCAAACCCCTTGAGGACTGCGGTCGCACCAGCGAGGGAATTCTTCATCGTGCACCCCGTACCTATATATGTACCGATTGGTATCGATATAGGCCGGGCGCGGTGGGTGTCAACAAATATTTGTATCGATGAGTATGAAAATGTATAGATGCCAAACTCAAAAGGCAAATACCGGGAGAGATGCGGTGCTAAAAGGGCGCCCCAGGGAATTCGATGTCGATGCGGCACTCGATAAGGCGCTGCATGTCTTCTGGAAGCACGGCTACGAGGGGAGTTCGCTTGCGGATCTGACCGAGGCGATGGGTATCAATCGCCCGAGCCTCTACGCGGCATTCGGCAACAAAGAGGAACTCTTCCGCCGCGCCTTGAACCGCTATCTGGATAAAGGTCCGGGCGCCGCCAAGCGGGAGGCGTTGGAAGAACCGACGGCGCGTGCAGCCGTTGAGCGGCTGCTCAAGTGCGTGGCGACATTGCTGACCGATCCCTGCAATCCTCGCGGCTGCCTTTCTGTGCAGGGAGCGTTGACGTGCGGGGAAGCGTCCGAATCGATCAAGCAGGAACTGAACCGGCGCCGTTCCGAGGGAGAGCAGGCGCTGCGCCAGCGTCTGGAGCGCGCCAAGGTTGAAGGCGACCTCGCACCCGATGCCGATCCCGCGGCTCTGGCCCGCTTCATCTCCACGATTACCCAGGGCATGTCCGTGCAGGCGGCAGGTGGCGCCTCGCGCGAGGACCTATTCCGAGTAGCCGACATGGCGTTGAGGGCGTGGCCGGGCTAGTGTCATCAGGGCTGGCCACGGGTAAGCTCGCGCTGAGCGGATTACAGGGAAACACGGCGATCGCGTTTCCGGGTTTCGTCAACAAGGACAGGACATGAACGTGAAGGCGATCGTTTGTATTGCGTTGGGGGCACTATTTTCATCGGCAGGCGTTACTGGCGCTATGGCGCAAGGCGTAAAGGCGGCGGCGGCGCAGCAGACCGGAGCGGGCGTTTGCCCCCCGGATAATGCCGGCTTGATCCTGCCGAAAGGGTTCTGTGCCACGGTCTTTGCCGACGTCGAGGGTGCGCCTCGTCATATCGCTGTCGCCTCTGACGGCACCGTCTATCTCAATGCCGCCATCCGTCACGGAACGACGACCGAAGGCCCGATCGTCGGCCTCAAGGATACGAATGGCGACGGTCATGCCGATGTCATCGTTCGTTTCGGTGGCGATGTTCCGGGCGGGACAGGTATCGCTCTCTATAAGGACTGGCTCTATCTCGAGAGCAATGGCCGCATCATCCGTTATCCCCGCAAGGAGGGAGAGATTGCCCTCAAGAGCGAACCCGAAACGGTCGTGAAGGGCCTTCCCCTTGGGGGTAATCATACGGCACGTCCGTTTGCGATCGATGCCAATGGAAATCTTTTTGTCGACTTGGGCTCCGCAACGAATTCCTGTCAGCAGAACGATCGAACGAAAGAATCGCCCGGCATCAATCCTTGCGAGGAACTCAAGACGCGGGCAGGCATATGGCGCTTCGACGCCAACAAGACGGACCAAACTTTCTCTGAAAAAGAGCGTTTTGCGACGGGTTTGCGGAACGCGATGGGCATTGCAATCGATGCCGACGGTCGCATGTACGCGACCCAACATGGCCGCGATCAGCTCTACGGAAATTGGCCGAATCTTTACAACTCTCAGCAGAGCTCGGAATTGCCTGCCGAAGAACTGGTGCTCTTGAAAGAGGGCAGCGATTACGGCTGGCCCTACTGCTATTTCGACGGCGAGCAGAATAAGCTCGTGCTGGCTCCGGAATATGGTGGTGACGGCAAGACGGTTGGCCTTTGCGCCGGGAAGCTGCCGCCGATCGCCGCGTTTCCCGGACATTGGGCACCGAACGATCTGCAGATCTACACAGGGACGCAATTCCCCGAAACTTATCGCGGCGGCGCCTTCATCGCTTTTCATGGGTCGTGGAATCGCACGTCTGGGCCGCAGGCCGGTTACAACGTTGTGTTCCAGCCGTTGGCGGATGGCAAAGCCTCCGGCAAGTACATGGTGTTTGCGGATGGATTCCGTTCGGGGAAGGACGGCGTCGAGCATCGGCCGACCGGCCTTGCCGTCGGGCCGGACGGTTCGCTT
>JAICLG010000399.1 GCA_025927515.1 Hyphomicrobium sp. | reverse complement strand
TTTGTGCAGCGAGGCCGAGAATTTTCGACCGATATCGAAGAGGCGATGACGGACACGACATTCTCCGTCATCACCCGCACGGTTCTTGCGGGCATAGATGAGGACGAAGCGAGCGCAGTAAAGCGCGAGAGCCGAAGCTACCTCGATCGGATTTCCTGGGAAATTGCTGCCGCCATGTTGCAGCTACCCGGAAAGATGTGGCACCCAGGGAAGGCCCGCATGCGGTCGTCCGCCGCGAATGTGCGCGCTATCGTTCAACGGCTCCTCGATCAGCGCCGCACATTGCATGGCGGCGGGAACGATCTCGTCTCGCGCATGATCGGTGCGCATCATTCGACTGCCGGGGCGCCGATGACCGACGCCATGATCGTCGACAATCTTACGACTTTCCTGTTCGCCGGCCACGAGACAACCGCGAAGGCGCTGACGTGGACGCTTTATCTGCTGGCCCGTTCGCCGCAATGGCAAGATCGTTTACGCGATGAGGTCCAACACGCAATCGGTTCGACGCGCCTCGGTCCCGGCACCATCGAGCGACTGCCCCTGACCTTGCGTGTCCTGAAGGAAGCCATGCGGCTTTACCCTTCGGCGCCGGTCATCACCCGGCTCTCGAGTGAAGACCTCAACCTCGCAGGCACGCCGATACCGAAGCAGTCTCTCATCGTCATTCCGATCTTCGTGCTGCATCGACACCGTCGCCTTTGGGATGATCCCGATCGCTTCGACCCCGACCGCTTTCTGCCGGAAAACGAGGCCAAATATCCGCGGACGCAATATATGCCCTTCGGTTACGGGCCGCGTATCTGCATCGGCTCTTCGTTCGCGATGCTGGAGGCCACCGCAATTCTTGCGACGTTATTGCTGAGCGTCCGTTTTGACTGGGACGGACGGCATGAGCCGGAGCCCGTCAGCCGTGTTACGCTCAGGCCGAAGGGCGGCATGCCCCTGATTGTCCGGCCGCTTTAGATGGGCCCGCGCGGAACGCGACGTTAGCGTTTCGTTCATCCCGCGTTAGCGAGGTGCAAATTTTCACCTCGCAGTTGGAGCATTCGCGTGAGCGGGATGGCAAATACTCCATGATATGTTTTGTCGTATATCAACTGCTGCCTCGAAGGAGAGGCCAATGACAACGACAAAAATGATTTACGCCGTAGCGGCGATCGTCCCGGGCGGTCTCATCGCTCTCG
This sequence comes from Hyphomicrobium sp., assembly GCA_025927515.1. Classification (GTDB taxonomy): domain Bacteria; phylum Pseudomonadota; class Alphaproteobacteria; order Rhizobiales; family Hyphomicrobiaceae; genus Hyphomicrobium_B. Next base: position 592 of record JAICLG010000399.1, on the reverse strand, counting down.
CATGCGTCGGCATTCTGCACGTTGCGACGGTCGGCCTTCGCGAACGCCGCCTGCGCCGCTCAATGCAGCCGATCGTACCGGGCCACCTCGGCTGCTAAATGCCGAGCTTTGACTTCAGGATCTCGTTGACGGCCGCGGGATTGGCTTTACCGCCGGTCGCTTTCATCACCTGACCGACGAACCAGCCGAGCATCGACGGCTTCGCCTTCGCCTGTTCGACCTTTTGCGGGTTGGCGGCGATGATCTCGTCGACCGCCTTTTCGATGGCGCCGGTATCGGTCACCTGCTTCATGCCGCGTTTTTCGACGATTTCTGACGGATCGCCGCCTTCGGTCCAGACGATCTCGAATAGGTCCTTCGCGATCTTTCCGGATATTGCGTTCGAGGAGATGAGATCGACGATCGCTCCGAACTGCGCCGCTGAAACCGGGCTATGCTCGATGTCCTTGCCGTCTTTGTTCAGCCTGCCGAAAAGCTCGTTGATGACCCAGTTGGCGGCAAGCTTTCCGTCGCGGCCCTGCGCGACACTCTCGAAGTAATCGGCTGACGATCGCTCGGCGACAAGGACATCGGCGTCGTAAGCCGAGAGGCC
>JAICLG010000320.1 GCA_025927515.1 Hyphomicrobium sp. | reverse complement strand
GTCGATCGACGAAAGGGTGGAGCTGAAGATCCAGTCCGAGCGCGATCTCTGGTACGTGCGCGCCGACAGCAATCAACTGTTCAACATCGCCCTCAATCTGGTGCGCAACGCGCGCGACGCCATGCCGACGGGCGGCAAGATCACGATTCACACGCGCAACGTGACGGAGCGCGAAAGCCAGAAGATGAGCACCGTCGCGGGATTTACGGCCGGCGAATACGTGCTACTCGAAGTCGCCGATACCGGAACCGGCATGAGCCCGGAAGTGATGGCCAAAATTTTCGAGCCTTTCTTCACGACGAAGGGCGTCGGCAAGGGAACCGGCCTCGGCCTCGCATCGGTCTACGGTATCGTCAAGCAGTCGGGTGGATTCATCCAGCCCGAAAGCGAGATCGGCAAAGGCACGACATTCAAGATCTTCCTGCCGCGCTACGTCGTCGAGGATGATGATGACGTCGAGACGGTCATGCCGCAAACCATCGCCGCGGCGAAGAAAGAGTTGAAGGCGACCGATCTCACCGGCACGGGCCGCGTGCTGCTCGTCGAGGACGAGGTCGACGTCCGGCAATTTGCCGTCCGCGCGCTCAAGCGCCAGGGCTATCAAGTGCTCGAAGCGGCCGACGGCTTGGAGGCGCTTGAAGTGATGGGCGCCAATGAAGGCAATATCGACATCGTCGTATCCGACGTCGTCATGCCCGAGATGGACGGCCCGACGCTCTTCAAGGAGCTTCGCCAGCGCAATCCAGCGATGAAGGTTATCTTTGTGTCGGGCTACCCCAACGAAGCCTTCCGCGAGAGCATGGGTTCCGACGACTTTGCCTTCCTGCCGAAACCATTCTCGCTGCCGCAACTCGCGGCGAAAGTGAAAGAAGAACTCGCGCGGTAGCTCGAACTTACCTTCCCCCTCGCGGGGAGGGTGGCGCGCAGCGCCGGGTGGGGGTGACACGCCCTCAAGTCTCTGAATTATTCCCTCACCCCTAACCACTCCCCGCAAGGAGAAGGGGAATAAGCTCGGACAATTCCACCGCGCAGAAGAAAGACGAACTGCCGCGATAGAACTCCCTCTCGTCATCCTCCGCCGAGCGCAGCGAAGCTGCGTCGACAGCCGGGGATCCAGCGCGAGACTCGTCGAAGACACGATATCGAGCCTTCGGCAGAGTTTTACGCTGGATCCCCGAACGGTCTTGCAGGCTCGCCCGTTCGAGAATGACGCTATCTTAGATCTCGCCTTTGAGACCCTTCTCGAAATACTTGTGAATGACCTTGTCCTGGTTTTCGAGCAGCCAGTCGATCGTGGGCTCGTAGTTCATCGCCTTGTGAATGGCGAGTGCCGTCGCCTTGCGATGAATGTCGAACAGGATCTTATGATCGAGCTTTTCGATCGTCGCGACCGACGGGTTGAGCCACACCGAAACGATGACGCCGAGATCGTCGACCTTGTCCTTCGGCAGATCGCCCGAGCGGACGGCGTCCAGCACGCCCATCGACGTCGCGTACTGCACCGTGCCCATCAGGATGTTGGTGTAGCGCTCGTTCTCGACCGTCACCTTGCTGACGCAAAGCGTCGGCGGCCGCACCATGACGTCGGTGTTGAGAAGCGACAGCACTTTGCTGTGCCCCTTCGTCTGATCGCCAAGCAACGTCGCGAACGCCGTGCCGAACGGACCATCCATTTCTCCGATGGCGACTTCCGGCTCTGCGGCGGTTCCCGGAGGACCGCCTGCTACCAGAGCCTCGCCAATACGAATGCCGAACCGGCGGCCTTTATCACTGCTCATGCCTACCTCGCTTCTCGAGTCGTTTGATTTGCGCCGATGCGCTGCCCCGAAATAGCGCCGAACCGCCCCGATGCACTCCATAAGTTCCGGTTATGCCGGAAGGCCGCACGCGGCGGTCCGGGAGATGGGAGAACAAAACATGATTGACGGCCGTGGAACAAATCAAGTACACATATCCTTAATTGAAGGCGCTGGGCGCTTGCCATAGGGATGAGGGCGAAGACGATGGAACGGCCGGATTGGACTGTGCTCGAAGGGGGCAAAATGGACAAGAAACAGGCGCTCGAACACGCGCTGCAGCAGATCGACAAGCTCCACGGCAAGGGCTCGATCATGCGCTTGGGCGCCAACGACAAGATCGACGTTGAGGCGATCTCATCGGGATCGCTCGGACTCGATATCGCGCTCGGGATCGGCGGACTCCCCAAGGGCCGCATCGTCGAAATCTATGGACCGGAATCGTCCGGCAAGACGACGCTGACGCTGCACGTGATCGCGGAAGCCCAGAAGAAGGGGGGAATCTGCGCGTTCGTCGACGCCGAGCACGCCATCGATCCCTCTTACGCAAAGAAGCTCGGAGTCAACATCGAGGATCTTCTGATCTCGCAGCCCGATACCGGCGAGCAGGCGCTTGAAATCGCCGACACGCTCGTAAGATCCGGCGCCATCGATGTTCTCGTCGTCGATTCTGTTGCTGCATTGACGCCCAAGGCCGAGCTTGAGGGCGAGATGGGCGACATGCAACCCGGAATGCAGGCGCGCCTGATGAGTAAGGCCTTGCGCAAGCTCACGGCTGCGATCTCGAAGTCGAATACCATGGTGATCTTCATCAACCAGATCCGCATGAAGATCGGCATCATGTTCGGCAATCCGGAGACGACCACCGGTGGCAATGCGCTGAAGTTCTATGCTTCCGTACGCCTCGACATTCGCCGCATCGGACAGATCAAGGAACGCGAAGAGGCGGTCGGCAACCAGACCCGCGTCAAGGTCGTCAAGAACAAGGTGGCGCCGCCGTTCAAGCAGGTCGAGTTCGACATCATGTACGGCGAAGGCATCTCGAAAGTCGGCGAGCTGCTCGACCTCGGCGTCAAAGCTGGCATTGTCGAAAAGTCGGGCGCCTGGCTCTCCTACAACGGCGACCGCATCGGCCAGGGCCGCGAGAATGCCAAGACCTTCCTGAAGGAGAATCCGAAGGCCGCGGCGGAAATCGAACGCGCCATCCGCGCCAACGCCGGTCTCATCGTCGAAAAGATGCTGGCGAATCCGGATGTCGGCGAGGACGACGGCGAGGAACCCGACGAAGATGGCGTGCTCCCCGACGAGGACACCAAGAAAGTCGCGAAGGGCAAGCGCTAGCAGATTGCTCGGGGACGGCCGTCATCCTCGAACCGGTGAGCCTGCGAGCCGTTGGGGGATCCAGCGTAAAACTGCCGAAGGCCCGATATCGCATCTTCGACGAGTTTTGCGCTGGGCTACGGCGCTCGCCGGATGCGATGAAATTCCCCTCCCCTTGACGGGGAGGGGTTAGGGGTGGGGTGAAGGGCTGCAGCAATGTCAGCAAAGTCGCCTCGCCGTGACTTCCTCTTCCTTCACGTCATCCCGGCGAAGGCCGGGATCCATC
>JAICLG010000376.1 GCA_025927515.1 Hyphomicrobium sp. | reverse complement strand
TCGACCCGGAACCACACCATCTCGCGGCCCTGATCCCGAACTGGGCGCGTGGAACTGCTGTCTCTCGGACGCGGACTCGCGTGCTCCGCTCGGTCTTGCGTCGCATGACTGCGTCCTGGCCTAGACTTGTCGCGCTCCCGTGACGCTCGCGCACGGTCATCGCGTCGCGGCGGCGGCCCAGTATCCTTAGCAAGATCTTCAGGCGCGGGAAGCTGAGCGCGGTGGATGCGGACCAGGGCGAGAGCAATCTCCTCTGCCGTGCGGCTGGCCTGAAGGGATTGCGCGAGCTTCGTATCCTCCTCGGTCGCGAGATCGGTGAAGATAGAACTGGCCAGAAAGCGCTCCTGATCGCGTGCGCGGATCTCCTCGGAAGTCGGCGCCGGTCCCCACGTAACCTTGAGCTTGGCACCGGCCAATAGCGCATCGGCCTTGCGCCGGCGGTTGAAGGGGACAATCAACATACATAAGCCCTTGTTGCCGGCCCGGCCCGTGCGGCCAGAGCGGTGAAGGAGCGTCTCGGCATCGTTGGGAAGATCCGCGTGAATGACGAGCGAGAGAGCCGGCAGGTCGAGCCCGCGCGCCGCCACATCGGTAGCGACGAGAACACGGGCGCGGCCATCACGCAGAGCTTGCAGCGCATGCGTGCGCTCCTGCTGGGTCAGCTCCCCCGAAAGGGCCACGGCGGAGAAGCCTCGTTCCAACAAGCGCGCGTGCGTACGCTTCACGGCTTCACGCGTCGAGCAGAACACAAGCGCGGCGCCGGCCTCGTGAAACCGCAGCATATTAACGATGGCGTTTTCGGTGTCGCCCGGCACGACGCGAATGGCGCGATAGTCGATGTCGGCATGCTGCTCGTTGCGCTTTGCAGTCTCGATGCGAACGGCGTCGTGCTGGTAGCGCCGCGCCAGCGCTTCGATCTCTCGCGGCATGGTGGCCGAAAACAGGAGCGTCTGGCGGGTTTCAGGGGTTGCGTCGAGAATGAATTCCAGATCCTCGCGGAATCCGAGATCGAGCATCTCGTCCGCCTCGTCGAGCACAACGGCTGCGAGCTTCGTCAGATCAAGCCGCTGTCGTTCTAAGTGGTCACGCAGACGCCCCGGCGTGCCCACCACGATATGGGCGCCGAAGCCGAGTTGGCGGGCTTCTGCACGCGCGTCCATGCCGCCGACGCAAGTTACGATACGCGCTCCGGTGTCGGCATAGAGCCAGTCAAGCTCGCGCTGCACCTGCATGGCAAGTTCACGCGTCGGCGCGATGATCAGCGCCAGCGGCGCGACGGCTTGCGCCAGATGTTCCTTATCACCAAGCAGCGTCGGCGCCATCGCCAGTCCGAAGGCAACCGTTTTCCCGGAGCCCGTCTGCGCAGAGACTAGCAAATCGCGCCCCACCGTCTTGGGCTCGAGAACCGCGAGTTGCACGGCGGTCGGAACCGAATAGCCGCGGGCGATAAGTGTGCGCCCGAGCGCGGGATGAACCGACGGGAAGGTCATTTGGAAGACTTTTCGACTGGAGGAAGTCCGCCGGGCTCTATTCGAGTGGCAGGCGAGGTCGCCGAGAATGTGCGATTTTGCATGCCTAGCCGGTATTCGGCGTTACCGCCAGCAGGCATGTTGGCGCGCTTCGAATGTTAGTCAGTCTGCCGTAACCTTCGGCCCTGTAAGCCTTTTGGCCGGTAGGCCCATAGCGGAAGTCGTCCGCGCCATGAACGGCGATGCCGAAACCGTCGCCGACTACTTCTGCTTACTGGCATATCGCGTTCACAAGTTTCCCTTCCGCGTTTTTGGCGGCTTCGATTATCACGCCGTGCGGAGCACCGGGCACTTTGCGCAGCTTGCTCCACTCCATGATCTTCATCTGCCCATCGTATTCCGCGAGCGGATGCATCGCGATGCCAGTCAGCACGCCTTGAATCGCCCGCTTGTCTTCAGCCTTGTCGCCTTGGAAGATGCGCAGCGCGACAAGGCGGTATTGCTCGATGCGCGAAACGCGCGGGTTATTCCTCGAAAGTGCATGCGGGTCGAGTTGAACCAGCAGAAAAACGGCGTTTTGGCCTGGATCTCGGCTCGGCCGTGAGGAAATCGATGAAGCCGCGCACGGACGACAGGTTTCAGCCCGTCATTCGACAGGCCCAACGCGAGGCTTCGACATTACGAGCCGCGCTATTGGTTAGAAACGTAATCACGCACAACGCTGCTCGATCGCTCTTTCCGGCCGATGTAACGGCTGAAATGATCAGCCTCATGGGAGTTGATGTGCTCGACGGCAATTTCCAGCTGACGCTCGATGTCGATCAGTTAGGCATGCT
>JAICLG010000291.1 GCA_025927515.1 Hyphomicrobium sp. | reverse complement strand
GGAGGAGGCGCACCACATGTTCGTCGGCGAAACCGGCGTCACGCGCGTCATCCAGCGCACATGCGAGGCGATGAAGGACGCGGGGATCACCGACCCGTACGACATCGAACGCGTGCGCAAGCTCGGCGTGATCGACCTGCCGACCATCCAGAAGAAAGCCAATTTGCATTTCTCGCTGACGCTCGACCTGTTCGGCAACGAGATATCGACCAATGCGGCGAACGCCTTCCATGCCGGCCTGAAGGGCCGTTATCGCGAGAACCGGCTCGACGACGACCACAAGCTCGAACAGTCCACCTATCCGGTGCTGCGGCTGATCGACGGCAGGATCCAGAACGAGGACGCGCCGGCGCTGTCGGCGCTCAACATGCGGCTGCGCGACGATTACGTTAACGACGCAAACGTCGGCATCGGCCGCTGGAACAAGGTGATCGAGAGCTTCGGCATCCCGTTCGAGATCAAGCTGCCGCACGTGGCGTTCCATCGCCACATCGGCGAGTTCTCGCACATCAAGACCGATGTCGACGGCAGACTGTTGAGCGATGCGGAGTGGGCCTCGAAGCGCCGGGACTTCCTGCCGGACGATTCGGACAAGGACTTCATCGAGAGCCTGATGCGGCCGCACTACGAGCCCGGGCAGTTCGCCTCCTGGATCGCGCCGCCCAAGGTCGGCATCGACAACAAGCCCGGCGAATTCGAGTACGTGAAGATCGCGTGATACGTTCGCCGTTTCCTCAAAGGAAAGCCGGGCGCGAGGCGGATCGGGCGCCCCATTGCCGCATGCCGGTCATCGCCAGCCGAGGATTTTCGCCTCTATCCGTGTGCCGCTGGCGGCGTGATGCCAGGCGCCGTCCCGCCATTCGCAGGAGTACGGCAGCACGTAAGTCCCATTATGGTCCTCGCAAAGCACTTCCACCGCGTGCGAGGGAGGCGCGCCCTGGTTGAACTCATTCAAGCGATGCTGTCGGGTTGCCATTTGGAGCTTTTTGACCGGTAGCCCTGTCGGGCTTTGCTCATATCGATCCCCGAACCGGGGAAGTTGTGAATTATAGCCACCGCCTATATATGGCGTTCGCAGCGTCGAAATAATGCTGGTCTCCGGTTCGAATCATCGTCAAAACGGCAAAATGAGCAAAAAGCCCCGCATTGAGTTCCGCCCGAAGCGTATTGCCGAGAATGAATGGCAGGTCGAGGCAATATGCCCGGGACACGAGACGCGCTTTATTACGGGCCTCACCAGTCGCGACGACGTCTACGAGTGGATAAACGGGCCGCGCAAGATTGCTTGGCTCAAGTCGCAAGGGCTGGCCAAGTAGACGCGGCGGCAATTTTCGCTATGGCTCCTGGTGCTCGCTCAGAAAGAGCAGCAGCGCCTTCTTCCCCGCCTGGTTTGCTTCCGTGACGGTCATGAAGTACTCGGCCGACGTGGTGATCGGGCTTTTGCGTCCCGCGCGATGGATTTCCCACCGCCACGGCTTGGGTGGGTTTGCGCGGTTTTTCACCACAACGGAAAAATCGTCATTATTCTGCATGGTCTTCAATCTGATCCAATGGACGGATGAATGCCGGCTGCGATCCGGACGGACTGCAGCGCCGCAACGGGTTTATTGTCTCTCCGCATAAGGCGGGACATCGACCAGCGTCCCGATCAGCCTCAAGAGAGCCTGTCGTTCAGGACCCGTTCCACTGCTCAGGAACGCCGCCAGTTCGATATGGGACAGCCGGCCCCCGGAGGGCGCGTTCGGCTGATGGATGATGAATGCCTGTCCGTTGGCCGGCTCACGTCCAAGAAACCAGGCATCGCCGTTCGGGCTTCGATACAACTCTCGACGGTCAGTCATGACTTCTTCGCTCTTTTTGGTGAAGTGCCGTCCGGCCGACACCCCCCGTGACCTAGTGTTTCCGCGCCTGGACGCGGAATCCGACGATCGTATTCTCGCCGAGGGATCGGGCTGCTTCGAGACGATGCAGCCCTTCGACCAAAACGAAGCGCGCGCCGTCTTCGCGAACCAGAATCGGCGTCGTTTGCCCGCTTTCCAGCATGCTCTGGGCGATAGTATCGACACGACCCTGATCGAGCGTCGACCGGCGCTTCAGGGGCACGTAGATGCTGGCAATCGGAAAGGTCTCGCGCTTCATCATCGTGGCTGGCCCGGCTTGCCTGACGGGAATGTGCCCGTATTGCGCGACGCTTTGCCGACAATGCCACAGGGGGCACCCCTGCTGCAAACCGGCCGGCGCTCATCGCGATGCCCTCTCCGCGTGCGAAAGGAGGGCATTGCGAGGCGCTGCAAGGCCGTCGGCGGTTCCCGCCGATGGATGCGGCTACCCGAATTTCGCGATCACGTCGGCCGGAATCGGGGCGGTGGCGATGGCGTCGGGATCGTCGGCGCGGCGCACGGCCCAGACGCGCGTTTCGCGGCCTTCGACCGAAACGTCGCCCTTGTTGATGAGCCTGTGCTCGACGTCGAAGCTGGCGCGGCGGAATTCCGAGACGCGCGAGACGATCTCGACGGTGTCGCCGAAGGCGACCGGCTTCATGAAGTTGCCGCGCGCGTCGACCAGCGCAATGCCGACGATGCCGTAGGCGGCGGCGAAGTCGTGCTGCGAGACGCCGAGCGCCGCCTCGAACAGACCCCAGGTGCTGGCGTCGAAGAACTCGAAGAAGCGCGGGTTGAACACGATGCCGGCGGGGTCGCAGTCGCCCCAGGCGATCCTCAAGGTGCGCTTGAAAGTGAAGGTGGTCATCGGCTCAGTCTTGCGTTGCGTCGCTACCCAAGCCTCGCGGGCGCGCCGCTGTCAACGTTCACAGCTTCGCCCGCCGCGGCGCCTTGCGTCCGCGCGGCTTCTCCCATTCCACCATGTTCTGCGCCACGATCTCGAGCTTCGTCGAGCGGCGCTGCCTGATGTGCTTCGGCGCCACGGGTTCGTGCGGCGAAGCATCGAGCGCCTCCATCAGCCAGTGCAGGTCTTCCGCTGTCGTGACCCAGCGCGACGGCGCGTAGCGCGCCAGCGAGAACGGCCGCGAGAAGGCGAGCAGCGACTTCTGCCCGCTCGGCAGGCAGTATTCGTGCGCGTAGCTCACCGCCAGCTCGCGCACGGTTTTGTAGATCGGATCGCGCCAGCGCAGGATCGAATGGTTGGTCTTGCTGATGGCGCCGAAACGGCCGTGCTGCTTGAACACGGCGATGACGTGGTCGTGGTCGGTCGGCCGCGCGCGCAAATCGAGGAGCCACACCGGCTGGCGATGGAACATGAGGACGGCGGCGGCAAACAGCGCGCCTTCGGCGCAGTGGGCGACCTTCGCCTGCAGCATGCGTCGCGGCGACATGATGGTGTCGCCGTCCGGCTCGAAATTCACCGGCAGCCGGTCGAGGAAGTCCTGGATCTTGTGCGGCGTGTCGAGGCGCGCGAACAGCCGCCGCTCGGTCGGGGTGAGCAGGTCGTTCAGCGCTTTCGGCGGCGGCATGGCGACTCTTGTCCCTTGGCCCGAGTGACCTGTTTGCCACGGCGGACGCCTGCGAAACACGCGGGAGCGACGTTCTCCACAGAGCGCCTTCGGCAGCAACGGCGTTCTGCCGCCGCAGGCCCGGACCACAGCTATCTTCTTATTTTCCAACGCTTATTGCCGCTTCGCCGGGCTGCCTTCTATCTAAGGCTTCTATTTTCGTTGGAGCCGTCCGATGACCGAGTTCCCTCATGAGCTGCATGGCCTCGAGCCGCAGCAGTCGCTGACCGACTGGCTGATCGCCTTTGTCGGCACGCTGGTCGTGCT
>JAICLG010000107.1 GCA_025927515.1 Hyphomicrobium sp. | reverse complement strand
GCGAGTCGGCTCGCCCGGGATGACAAGAAACAAGAGACGCCCCTCATCCGGCCTTCGGCCACCTTCTCCCAATGGGAGAAGGAAAGTCATCGCAGCGCGGTTCGTACCGCTTGCACGGTGACCATGAAAGGCGAAACGACTTAGAGAACGAACGTGAGTGCAAGCGCGACGAGCGCAATTTTGAGCTTCATTTCTCTGGCTCGTCCTTCGGCTCGATCGTTGTCGTGCAGATTGATTTCAGCGCCTGCCAGGATTGCGCGTCGAGTGCGGGCGCTGCAGGATAATCCGGTTGCTCGCGCGCGAGCTTCGCACGTTCGGCTGCAGGCGGGTGCGTGCGAAGCCAATTGAAGGCAGGGGAATTTGCGGCTCCGGGGTTCTCCGCTTCCTTCTTCGTCACGCGGATGAAGAAATTTGCGAGACCCTTTGGAGAAATGGCCGCTCCTTTGAGCAATTCGTAAGCGTGGCGGTCAGCCTTGCGTTCTGCGCCCCGTGAATAACCGAGCTGTGCCAGCATCACGCCGGCATTCGCAAGGCCGCCTCCCGCACCTCCGCCCAAGATGACCTGGACCGCCGCCGCGAGACCGATGCTGCGAAGCACGGCGGTTTCGGGATGCATCTCGATGCCGTGACCCATTTCGTGCGCGAGGACGCCAGCGACCTCGTCCGGTGTTTCGGCCGTGTCGATCAGCCCCTTGGTCAGCACGATCTGGCTGCCCGGAACGGCAAAGGCATTCATCAGCGGCCAGTCGTAGACACGGACGTTGAAAGGTGCAGCAACGGCAGCGGCTTTCGATAGGCGGTCGGTCAGACGCGCAAGCGCGGCGAGACCCGCTGGATCGGCGCACTGCTTGTGGCCTTCGGTCATCGATTCCCGTGCGGCGTCGCCGAGGCGTTGCCGCCAGGTTCCGGGAAGGCTCCCGGCGATCGATTTGATCGGGCTCCAGCCAGCGGCAAAGCTTGCGACGATCACGGCTATGAGGATCGCTGCTATGATCACCCCCCACAGCCAGCGTCGTTTCGCAAGAGCGCGGGCAGAAAGATGTGGCGCCCGATCTTTGAGGTTCGCCGCGAAGTCGCGACCTTGGACGAAGAGAGATGCGCCGGGTTCGTCGAGCGAGGACAAGAGCAAATCAATCGCATTCGGCCGGATGGGCTCCGCGGTCTTCAGTACGGCGTAGTGCCAGACGCGCCTCGGTTGGCCAGGGCCAACGTCGATTTCAACTCCGACCGGGCCGAGCAACGCGGTGCCGTCAACCGGAGGGGCTGATCGGCCGGGCGTAAAGCGGCAGTAGCTGCCGCTGCCATTCGGGTTCGTCTTTGCGTTTGGCGGCATTTGGGGCGGCATCGGAACTGACACGGTCGCTGGAAGCTAATGCTATGTGCGTGGACAGCGTCCCGCCAATGTAAGCACGTCCGGAATGGAAACGAATGTCTTTCCCGCGCCCCACTCGGGCCCTGCGGATGACGCACTCCATTGGTATATTCAACGTGATGTGGACGTTTCGGAAACTTTCGATGAGTCGCGCGGCCGAGTGCGAGCCTCAACCGGGCCGTTTACCATCGGGATCGACTTCGCGCGGGATTGTTGCCGTTAAGCAACTTTTCGAGGCCCCCGCGCCACTTTCGAGCCACAAAGACCGCGCACGTGCTGAGGTCGGTCCGAGAAGCTGAATGCCTTTCTACACGAAAGAGCACTTCCTTCCAGGTCTGGCGACTGGCATCCCTGCAATACCGCTTGAACCCGTAGCGATGAAAACAGCAGGGGGAGCCGGAGAGGAAACGAATGGACGCAAAGACGTTCGATAAATCCAAGCTTCCGAGCCGCCACGTTACGGAAGGGCCGTCGCGTGCGCCGCATCGTTCCTATTATTACGCGATGGGACTCGACGAAGAGGACATCCATCGTCCGTTCGTCGGCGTTGCGTCGTGCTGGAATGAAGCTGCCCCCTGCAACATTTCCCTCATGCGCCAAGCGCAGTCGGCGAAGACCGGCGTCAAAGAGGGAGGCGGAACGCCGCGCGAGTTCTGCACCATCACAGTCACCGATGGGATCGCGATGGGACACCAGGGCATGAAGTCGAGCCTCGTATCGCGCGAGGTGATCGCCGATTCGATCGAGCTGACGATGCGCGGCCATTCCTATGATGCGCTCGTTGGCATCGCGGGCTGCGACAAGAGTTTGCCCGGCATGATGATGGCGATGCTGCGCCTGAATGTGCCGAGCGTTTTCATGTACGGCGGCTCTATTCTGCCGGGGCGGTTCAAGGGCCACGATGTGACCGTCGTTGATGTGTTCGAGGGCGTTGGTATGCACTCGGCGGGCAAGATGTCCGACGAGGAATTGCATGAGCTCGAATGCGTCGCGTGTCCGTCGGCGGGATCGTGCGGCGGGCAATTCACCGCCAACACAATGGCCTGCGTTTCGGAAGCCATCGGCCTGGCACTGCCGGGCTCGGCCGGGGCTCCGGCTCCTTTCGAAAGCCGGGACGCTTACGCGCTTGAAAGCGGCAAGACCGTCATGCGGCTCATCGCCGACGGCATACGACCGCGCGATATCTGCACGCGAAAGGCTTTCGAGAATGCCGCTGTCGTCGTCGCCGCGACGGGCGGCTCGACCAACGGGGCTTTGCATCTGCCGGCCATGGCGAACGAGGTCGGCATCGACTTCGATCTGTTCGACGTTGCCGAGATTTTCAAGAGAACGCCGTACATCGCCGACCTGAAGCCCGGAGGCAAATACGTTGCCAAGGACGTTTTCGACATCGGCGGCGTGCCGCAAATTCTGAAGGCGTTGCTCGAAGGCGGTATCCTACATGGCGACTGCCTGACTGTGACCGGAAAGACGCTCGCGCAGAATCTCGAGACCGTAAAATTCAACCGCGATCAGAAAGTCGTATTTCCGGTTTCCAATCCGCTCTCGCCGACGGGCGGCGTGGTTGGGCTCAAAGGTTCGCTGGCGCCGGATGGCGCGATCGTCAAGGTCGCGGGCCTCAAGACGCTGAAATTTCGCGGCACGGCGCGGTGCTTCGATTGCGAGGAAGACGCTTTCCGCGCCGTCGAAGAGCGGGACTACAAGGACGGCGATGTCATCGTCATCCGCTACGAGGGGCCGAAGGGCGGCCCTGGTATGCGGGAAATGCTTTCGACGACGGCTGCGCTCTACGGCCAAGGGTCCGGCGATAAAGTTGCGCTCATCACCGATGGGCGGTTTTCAGGCGGCACGCGCGGACTTTGCATCGGTCATGTCGGGCCAGAGGCAGCAGTCGGCGGACCGATCGGTCTTCTCAAGGATGGCGACATCATCGTGATCGATACGGAGGAGGGAACGCTCGACGTGGAGATCGACGCAGGGGAGCTGGAACGACGGCGCAAGACGTGGAAGGCGCCGGCGAACATGTATCAGTCAGGGGCACTGAGAAAGTTTGCAGACCAAGTGGGACCGGCCAGGTACGGCGCCGTCACTCACGCGGGCGGAAAGGCGGAAGTGCACTGTTATGCGGACATTTAAATTTGCCGTCGCGGGATGTGTTGCGGTCTTTTTCTCGTCGCTCGGGTGCGCAGTTGCGGGAGAGGTGACGTTCCGGTCTTCCGACGATGCCATGAGGCAAGGAATATCGGCGTTTAACGGTGGCTATTACGAGTTGGCGTTGCCGGCGCTCAAGGCGCTGGAGGCAAGCAAGCCGCGTATCGCGCGCTTTTACGAGGCGCGCATTTATGCCGACAACGATGGCGCCTATACCGATCGCGCCAAGGCTTTCTGGCTCTACAACGAGCTTGCCAACGAGATGAAGGATGTCGATCCCGACGACGACGACCTGGCGCCGATCGCAGCAAAATCGTTGACTGCCGTGTCGATGTATCTGCGGTCCGGTATCAGCGAAGCGGGGATCAAGCCCGACATTCCGGCTGCCGATCGCGCGCTGCAACGCGCCGCGCTGACGTTCAACGACGAGGACGCACAGTTCGAGCTTGCGAAAGTTCTGTTGCGCGGCGAGGGACCGGAAATGGCCGGTTTCGAAGATCCGGCGAGCAAGATCGAGAATGGCCGCCATTGGCTGTCGCGCCTCTCACGCGCCGGGCATCCGGGCGCGCAGGCGTTCCTTGCGGATCTCCTCTGGCGTGGCAAGTTTGTGGAGAAGAATCAGGCAGCCGCGCTCAATCTGATTGACGTTGCCGTCGCCAACGCGTCTCCGAACGAACGCGTATGGATCGAAGACATTTATCAGAAAATCTTCTGCAATGCTGGCGAGGCCATCCGGCAGCAGGCGACGGGACGCGTTACCGAATGGCACAACCGTTATGGCCGACTGCCGCAACTGCGCGACGACAAGGATGGGCTTGATGAGCTTTCCGCGGAGCCGGTTCGCACGTGTGCCAACGGAGAGCTGGTCCGTCCGATGTCGGCGTTGGTCGCGACGGCCCCGCCTCCGCCGCTGAAGCCGATCGCCGAGACGATTCCACAACCGAGACAGAGCATCGAGGTGGGCATTGGGCTCGCGCAGCCGTCAGGCTTCGCGCCGGCTTCCGGTGTCGGAGGCCCTCCAGCTCCGAGCGGCTTCGGGACAACGGCAACGGTGCCCCAGGGAGAAGCCCGCTAAGCGGCGAGCTTGATCCAGACGGGCGCGTGATCGGAAGGTTTCTCCTGCGCCCGCGTCGCGCGGTCGATGCCTGAGGAGGCGAGGAGATCGGCGGCCTGGCTCGAAAGCAGCATGTGGTCGATCCTGATGCCGTCGTCCTTCTGAAACGCGCCGGCCTGATAATCCCAGAACGTATAAACGCCGGGGCCAGGATGGCAGGCGCGCGTTGCGTCGGTGAAGCCTTGGTTCAAAAGCGTGCGCCAGGCGGCGCGGCTTTCGGGCTGAAAGAGCGCGTCGTTCACCCACGCCGCCGGGCGCTTGGCATCGACGGCTTCCGGAATGACGTTGAAATCGCCTGCAAGGACGAGGGGCATTTCGTCGTCGAGCAATTGCAAGGCGCGCCGCTGCAGCCGTTTCATCCAGGAGAGCTTGTAGGAGAATTTCTCAGTAGCGATCGGGTTTCCGTTCGGCAGGTAGAGCGACACGATCCGCACCATCTGCTGTCCGAGCGGCACCGAAGCCTCGATCCATCGCGCGTGCACATCAAGATCGTCGCCGGGCAGGCCGCGCATGACGTCTTCCATCGGTGACTTCGACAAGATCGCGACGCCGTTGAAGCCCTTCTGGCCGTTGGTCGCGACGTTGTAGCCGAGGTCCTGGAAGGCCGACGTCGGGAAGCCCTCGTCGACGGATTTGATTTCCTGAAAGCAGATGACGTCCGGCGAATGCTGGCGCAGATAGGTGAGCACCGATTCAAGCCGCGCCTTGACGCCGTTGATGTTCCACGTGGTGATGATCATGCCGCCGTTGTCCGTCGCCCAATTGCATTGCTTGATGTCATGCCCGCCCTCGAGGCGGCCATCCAGAGCATAGCTACCGAGGTCGCCACTTGGCTCTGGATGGCCGGATTAAACGCGGCCATGACGTGAGGTTGGCAGGTTAGAGAAACGCAGCGGAATTCGCCACCGCGGAGGTGTGAAAAGATCGGCCGCCTTAAATCGAAAAGCTGGTGCCGCAGCCGCAGGAGGCCGTCGCGACGGGATTATTGATTTTGAATGCCGCGCCGATCAAATCGTCGACGAAATCGATTTCCGCGCCTTCCATGTATTGCAGCGATACCGGATCGATGACGACGATGGCGCCGTGGCGCTCGATGACGAAGTCGTCGTCGGCGCGGGCGTTGACCAGGTCGAACTTATACTGAAAGCCGGAGCAGCCGCCGCCTTCCACGGAGACGCGCAATACGGGGCATGCCGGTTCGCTTCCGGCGATTTCGGAAATTCGCGTTGCGGCCCGGTCGGTGACGGTGACAGTCATTGGTTTTGAAGCGCTTTTCAGACAATGAGACGCAAACATCCGGACGCAGCTGGCGCCCTCAGCCTCAAAAAGATAGGAAGGCGCGTGAGCAAGTCAAATAGCAAGCGCGGCGGTTCATGCCAATCAAGTTAAGGCCGGATGCCAACGATTATGGGCAAAGCCTTAGGCCAGGCGAACGGGCGCCGGCCTGCTATGCCGCGAGTGCAGAGCCGAGCCGCGGCCGCCTGCATGCCGAGTCCGAATGCCCGACGCGCAGTCCGTTTCAGCGTGACAGGGACAGGGTTTTGCATTCGACGGCGTTTCGTCGTTTGACCTACAAGACGCAGGTCTTTCTGCCGCACGAGGGCGATCATTATCGCACGCGCCTGACCCACACGCTGGAGGTGGCGCAGATCGCGCGCACCGTCGCCCGGCAGCTGCGCCTTGACGAAGACCTGGCCGAGACGATCGCACTGGCGCACGATCTCGGGCATTCGCCGTTCGGTCACGCGGGCGAGCGGGCCTTGGACGCGGTGATGCGGGATTTCGGGGGCTTCGATCATAACGCCCAGTCGATCCGCATCGTAATGAGCCTCGAGCGCAAGTACCTTGCGTTCGATGGGTTGAACCTGACATGGGAAACGCTCGAAGGCCTCGCCAAACACAATGGTCCAATCGGGGATCGGTCGTCGCCCGTCGCAAAGGCCGTTCGCCCCGTTGACGAGTGGCGCTCGCTGGCGCTCGACAAATGGGCGTCGGCCGAAGCGCAGGCCGCAAGCCTTGCCGACGATATCGCCTATCTTTCCCACGACGTGGATGACGGGCTGCGCGCGGGGCTGATCTCGCTCGATGCGCTCTTTGAGGCGCCCGTGGCCGGCGCGATCGCGCGTGATGTCGCGGCACTTGCAGGAGACGCCGAAGTCGGCCGCTCGATCTACGAGATCACGCGGCGCATGATCACGGCGATGGTCAGCGATGTCATCGGCGAAAGCAGGCGTAGGCTTGCGGGGCTTGCGCCGGAGACATCGGGCGATATCCGCAATGCCGGGCGGGCGACCATTGCCTTTTCCGAGCCGATGATGCGGGATCTCGCCAAGCTTAAGGCGTTCCTGTTCCAAGCCGTCTATCACCATCGAAAGGTCATGGACGTCATGGGGCGTGCTGAGCAAATCGTCAGCAACCTTTTCGGCCGCTATAATGCCGATCCCCGATCGTTGCCGGACGACTGGCGCGATGCCTTCATGACGCTCGATGCCCGCGGTCGAACCCGGCTCACATGTGATTTTCTGGCCGGCCAGACCGACCGCTATGCCCTTGCCGAGTATCGCCGATTGTTTGACGCCAAGGTGGAACTGAGATAGGCGCGCTACTTCTCCCTCTCCCTATTCCGGTTCCGGAATGGGGAGAGGCCTGGGGTGAGGGGCGGCTGCTTATTCGATGTGAGAGGCGGCCCCTCACCCTAACCCTCTCCCAGTAAGGACGGGGCGAGGGGATACAACGCATAGGACTCCAATGAACATCTTTAGCGAAGTCGAAGCTCGCGTCAGCACGGCGCTCGAAGCGCTGAAAAGCGAGGGAACGCTTCCTGCCGATCTCTCCTTGCCGGTGTTCGATGCCGAGCCGCCGCGCGACCCCAGCCACGGCGACATTGCCGTCAACGCAGCGCTGGTGCTCGCCAAGGCTGCGAAGATGAAGCCACGGGACATCGCCGAGGCGTTGAAAGCGAAGCTTGAAGCGCACTCTGACATCGCCAAGATCGAGGTCGCGGGGCCAGGGTTCCTAAACATCACGTTCAAGGACGAAGTCTGGCATAATCTCGTCCGGGCGATCCTGAATTTCGGTGGACGCTACGGCGCGGGTCCGGTGCGCGACGCGGGAAAGCTCAACGTCGAATACGTTTCCGCAAACCCGACCGGGCCGATGCACGTCGGGCACTGTCGGGGCGCCGTCTTTGGCGATGCGCTCGCGAACCTGCTCGTGTTCGCCGGGTACGACGTCACGCGCGAATACTACATCAACGACGCCGGGGGGCAGGTGAACGTGCTCGCGCGCTCGGCATACCTGCGCTATCGCGAGGCGCTGGGCGAGGATATCGGCGCCATTCCGGAAGGGCTTTATCCGGGTGATTACCTGAAGCCCGTCGGAGAAGCGCTCGCCGAACAGCACGGTCATTCGCTTGTTTCGATGCCGGAAGAGCAGTGGCTCCCGATCGTCCGCGCGTTTGCCATCGAGCGGATGATGGCGATGATCAAGGACGATCTCGCGGCGCTCAACATCCGGCACGACGTTTTCTTCTCCGAAGCGTCGCTGCAGTCGGGCGGGGCCGACCTCATCAAGGCGGCGATCGAGGAACTCCGGCAGAAGGGTCTGATCTACGAGGGCAAGCTCGAAAAACCCAAGGGCCATGATGACGACGAGTGGGAGGACCGGGTCCAGACGCTTTTCAAATCAACGGCGTTCGGCGACGATGAGGACCGGGCGCTGCAGAAGTCCGACGGCAGCTACACGTATTTCGCCGGGGACGTTGCGTACCACTACGACAAGTTGCGGCGGGGCTTCCGGCACCTGATCAACGTCTTCGGCGCCGATCACGTCGGCTACATCCCTCGTATCAAGGCTGTCGTCGCAGCGCTCTCCGACAAATATGCAGACCTCGATGTGAAGGTTGTACAACTCGTAAGGCTGTTCAAAGCCGGCGAGCCCTTCAAGATGTCGAAGCGGGCAGGGACGTTCGTGACGTTGCGCGACGTCGTCGATGAGGTCGGGCGCGATCCGGTCCGTTACATGATGCTCTACCGGAAGAACCAGGAAACGCTTGATTTCGACTTCGCCAAGGTGACGGAGCAGTCGAAGGACAACCCTGTCTTCTACGTGCAATACGCGCATGCGAGATCGGCGAGCGTGCTGCGCAATGCCATCGAGCAGATACCCGGGCTCGATGTGTCGAACGCCGCGCTTGGGGAAGCCGACCTTTCAATTCTCACCGATCCGGGCGAGATCGACCTCGTGAAACGGCTCGCCGCATTCCCGCGGCTCATCGACGGCGCGGCTTCCGCACATGAGCCGCATCGGCTGGCGTTTTATCTCTACGATCTCGCGAGCGCTCTCCACTCTCAATGGACGCGGGGCAACGATTCGCCACATTTAAGATTTATCCAATCAAATGACGGGGTTGCGACTTCCGCTCGGCTGGCGCTGATTGCAGCGACAAAGACGGTGATAAAATCGGGACTTGAGATCCTCGGCGTCGAGGCTCCCGATGCGATGCGGTAAAGTCGCGAATCGACGCTTTGGTGCAGCTCGGTTCTGCACCCGAATTTGAGGGGGGTTTCGCGATGTCCTCGCAGAACGCATTTCCAAGGCCGAACGGTGCGAGACCGGCGGCCCGCCCCGCGAATCCAGAGTCCTCGCACCAACCTTCCTGGGTCAATCCGCAGGCCCAGCCGGGATATGCACCACAGCCGGCATGGCCGCCGCAGGATGATGGGGGCTATCAAGGCGGCGGTTATCAGGGCGGTTTCCCATCGCAGCAAGGCTACGGTCAATCGCCGCCACAAGATTCCAATTACGGCCACTGGAGCGAGCTACAGACCGGCCCTCAACATGAGCCTGCGCAGGCTCCAATCGATCCGGATGCACCTCAATTCGAACCCTATGTTCCCCCGTCGCGAGCGAGTGCAGGACGCCAGCCGGCTTTGGGAACCGATCAACAGCCTGCATCGCAGTGGTCGGGACGCGGGGGCGCCGATCCG
>JAICLG010000005.1 GCA_025927515.1 Hyphomicrobium sp. | reverse complement strand
GTGACGCAGCGCGGCAAGTACTGGAAGGACGGCGAATGGATCGAAATCGATCCGCTATCGATTTCAACGATGATCGACTATCCGGAAGTCGGCCCGGTTAAATCCTATCTCATCTATCACGAGGAAGAAGAAAGCCTCGTCGAGAACATCAAGGGTCTGAAACAGATCCGCTTCTGGATGACGTTCTCCGACAACTATATCAAGCACCTCGAAGTCCTCGAAAATGTCGGCATGACGCGCATCGATCCCGTCATGTACAAAGGCACGCCCGTCATTCCGATGGAATTCTTGAAATCGCTGCTGCCGGAGCCCTCCTCGCTCGCGGAGAATTACACTGGCAAGACTTCGATCGGCGTCGTTCTGAAGGGCGAGAAAAAGGGCAAGAAGAAGCGCTACATGATCTGGAACGTTTGCGATCATGCCGAGACAAATAAGGAAGTCGGCGCGCAGGCTGTCTCGTATACGACTGGCGTGCCGCCCGTCGTCGGCGCGATGATGATGTTCCGCGGCGCATGGAAGGGTACGGGGGTCTTCAACGTCGAGCAGCTGCCTCCGGAGCCGTTCCTTGAAGAGCTTGGCAAGCAGGGCCTGCCGTGGCACGTCAAGGAAATCGAAAAGCACGACCAGAAGAAGCTATTCGCGGTCGAGACCTGATGAGCGACGCCGGCCGGGCTCGGCGGCTGGGCCGAACCAAGACATGAAGCAGACCGGTGGCGGCATTGGCACAATATTCGGATACTCGGTTGCAGTCTTTCGACTGGGCGCGCGATATCGCGACGCCCGCGTACGTCCTGGACGTCGCAGCGCTGAAGCGTAATCTCGTGCGAGCAGCCGAGATCAAGCGTGAAACGGGTTGCAAGATCCTGCTCGCCACCAAGGCGTTTGCACTGCCTGCCGCGTTTCCGCTGATGCGCGACGTTCTCGACGGCACGACGGCGAGCGGCGAATACGAAGCTCGTCTCGGCCGTGACGAGTTCGGCAAGGAGGTGCACGTCTATTCGCCCGCTTACGCTCCGGGCGAGATCGAGCGGCTAACCGGGCTTGCACAGCATATCTATTTCAACTCGCCGGAACAGATCGCAAAGAACCTTCCGGTCCTGAAGGCGCATCCAGGCATCAAGGTCGGCGTCCGGATTAATCCCGGCTATTCGAACGCGACGCTCGGCGGGGCGCTTTACGATCCGTGCGCGCCCTATTCCCGTTTTGGTGCGACGCGCGATACGCTCGATCGCGTGCCGTGGGACGCTGTCGACATCCTGCACACGCACGCCCTTTGTGAATCTGATGACGCGGGATCGATCGGTTTGATTGAGCACGTGGCGCGCAACTTCGGCGACTATGTCCGGCGCGTCAAAACGGTGAACTTCGGCGGCGGGCATTTCATCAACAAGCCTGGGTACAATATCGGCAAGTTGATCGCTGCGATCAAAGCATTCAGGAGCGCTTTCGGCGTCGAAGTCATTCTGGAGCCCGGCGCCGGTCTCGTCGTCGATGCTGGCTATCTGGTCGCGACCGTTCTCGATCTGCATCGCAACGAAAAGGACATCGCTATTCTTGATGCCTCGGCCTCCACACATATGCCGGATGTGCTGGAAGTGCCTTACACGCCTGCGATCATCGGCGCGGACGCACCGGGCAAAAAGGCACACACCTATATCCTGGGCGGCAAGACATGCATGACGGGCGATATTATCGGGGAATATTCATTCGATCAGCCGCTAAAACCGGGCGATCGCGTCATTTTCACGGATATGATGCAATATTCATTCGTCAAGAATAACACCTTCAACGGCGTGCCACTGCCGGACCTGGCCATATTAAACGAGGATCAAAGCTACAAAATCTTGCGATCTTTCGGCTATGATGATTTCCGGTATCGTCTCGGCTGACCGGCCTGATGGCCATCAATCCAGCGAGTGAGTAAACTCATCGGCGATGCCGAGCGAAACGGTCCACATCAAGGTGACCGGCATTGGGGCGCCCATGAAATCAGAACACCCAAAACCAATCCTGCTTGCTGATTATCGGCCGCCTGACTTCCTCATCGACAATGTGGATCTCGACATTACGCTCGATCCGACGCGCACGCGCGTCGTTTCCAAGCTGTCGATCCGGCGCAATCCTACCTCGCAGGCGACAGGCAAGATTCCGCTGAAGCTCGACGGCGAGCTCCTGGAATTGGAGAGCCTATCGCTCAACGGCAAGAAGCTAAGGCGCCCGTCTTATGTCGTGGACGATACGAGCCTGACACTCGCTTCGCCGCCAAAGGAACCGTTCACGCTTGAAGTGACGACGTTCGTCAATCCGAAAGCAAACACAGCGCTGCAAGGGATCTATCTTTCGCGCGGCGTCTATTGCTCGCAATGCGAGGCGCAGGGCTTCCGCCGCATCAGCTATTTTCTCGACCGGCCCGATGTCCTTGCGCGCTATACAGTAAGGCTCGAAGCCGACGTGGCGACTGCGCCCGTGCTTCTTGCCAACGGTAACCCGGTGGAACGGGGAACGCTCGCCAATCGCAAACGGCATTACGCCGTCTGGCACGACCCGCATCCGAAACCGTCTTATCTTTTCGCCATTGTCGGCGGCGATCTTGCGTCTGTCGCTTCGACCTTCACCACGCAATCCCGACGCGACGTCGATCTGCGTATTTACGTCGAGCACGGCAAGGAGCCTCGCGCCCACTGGGCGATGGATGCGCTCAAGCGCGCCATGCGGTGGGATGAAGTCCGTTTCGGCCGCGAATACGATCTCGATGTTTTCAACATCGTCGCGGTCTCCGATTTCAACATGGGAGCGATGGAGAACAAGGGGCTGAACATCTTCAATGACCGGCTCATTCTCGCGTCTCCCGACACGGCAACCGACACGAACTATGAATCGATCGAGAGCGTCGTCGCGCACGAATATTTCCACAATTGGACCGGCAACCGCATCACCTGCCGCGATTGGTTCCAGCTCTGCCTCAAGGAAGGTCTGACCGTTTATCGCGACCAGGAGTTCTCAGCCGAGAACCGTAGCCGGACCGTGCAGCGCATCTCGGACGTGCGCCAATTGAAGGCGCTGCAATTTCCCGAAGACCAGGGCCCGCTGTCGCATCCTGTGCGGCCGGACAGCTACATCGAGATCAATAACTTCTACACGCCGACGGTCTACGAAAAGGGCGCCGAGGTCGTGCGCATGATCGAGACGATTCTCGGCCGCGAGAAATTTCGCGCAGGCATGGATCTCTATTTCGAGCGCCACGACGGCCAAGCCGTGACAATCGAGGATTTCATCGCCTGCTTTGCCGATGCGAGCGGCGTAGATTTCACGCAGTTCAAGCGTTGGTACACGCAAGCCGGGACGCCGGAACTCGTTTGCGATCTCACGTTCGACCGGCGCAAGAAGGCTGCCGAGCTGACCGTGCATCAGACGCTGAAGCCGTCGCCCGGGAAGCCGAAGAAGCAGCCGCAGTTCATCCCGCTGGCCGTGGCGCTGCTCGGCGAAAACGGCAAGGAAATGGACGTTACCGTCGAAGGCGGGGAAGTTCGGCCGGGCGTTCTTGCAGTCACGGACGCTACGGCGAAATTCAAATTCACGAACGTCTCGTCGCGGCCCGTCCCTTCCCTGCTGCGCGGCTTTTCGGCTCCGGTGAACGTCACGATCGCGCTTTCGGACGATGACCTCGCGTTCCTAATGCACCACGACAGCGACCTCTTCAATCGCTGGCAAGCCAGCAACAGGTTCGCGTCTCGCAGCATTCTCGCGCTCCTTGAAGCCAAAAGGCCCAAGCCTGCGGCAGCTTCCAAAGCCGCGAAGCTTGCCGAGGCTTTGCGACACGCGTTGCGCGATGCAGCGCTCGACGATGCTTACAAGGCCGAGCTCCTGAGACTTCCCGGCGTTGCGGATGCGGCGCGGGAAAAGGCAGTCCGCGTCGATCATGCTGCGATCTTCGACGCTCATCGTACCTTCAGCCGTGCGGTGGCCGACAAGCTCGGAGACGATCTCGACGACGTCTACACGCGAACATCGACGACGGCAGCATTCTCACCGGATGCCAGGCACGCCGGCAGACGCGCGCTTCGCAACGCTGCCTTGACGCTGCTGACCGCACGGGGCACCAGCGAGGACTATGCGCGCCTTGAATCGCATTACCGTCGCGCTTCAAATATGACGGATGCCGCCCAGGCGCTCGTACTGATCGCGGGAGTCGATGCCCCAGGGCGTCAGAGCGTCATCGAAGATTTCTTCGAGCGCTGGAAGCAGGATCATCTGGTGATCGACACATGGTTCGCTGCGCAGGCGCAATCGCCGCGCGACGAAACCCTGGATGAAGTCAAAGCCCTTTGCCACCATCCCCTGTTCAAGATCACGACGCCGAACAAGGTTCGGGCCTTGATCGGCACGTTCGCGATGGCCAATCCGCTGCAGTTCAATCGTGCCGACGGAGCCGGATACGATTTTCTGGCCGACAAGGTTCTTGAAATCGACGCGCTCAATCCTCAGGTCGCGGCGCGCATGCTCGGAGCTTTTCGCAGCTATCGCTCACTCGAGCCGAAGCGCAAGGCGCGAGCGAAAGCGGCGCTGAAACAAGTTGCATCAGCTGCGCGGCTATCACGGGATTGCCAGGAGATCGTTTCGCGCATGCTTGAGGACTGAACTGGCGCGTCGAACTGGACGCCTTCAGGCGGGAATTCCGGCCGATCGTTTTGCTCATAACGATTCATTCAAGATTTGATTCCCTGTGGATTTTTTCTCCCTCGACAGGTGAGTCGCAAATCGGTGATTGTCAAACCAATGGCCTGCGGTACCGATTCGGTCCCGGCCAGGATTGGGGACGACTAATAAAAATCTCGGCAGGGAATTTGAAAGATGGCTCGGACTTGGTCCGTTCCTCACAAGGGAAGCTTTGCCGGTGTGGCGATCTTGGGATTGCGACACCATTCGCCAGTCAAGTGGCTGGTCGGCAAAGGCTTTCGCGATACGCAGCGCGCGCCCCTGTTGCTGACTTCGGTGCTTCTTACAGGCATCGGCATCGCCGTTCTGAACGTTGATTCGCAATCGCTCGCTACAGTACTGCTCGTAGCTGGAGCCGGACTGGCGGCTGCCGTCATTCTGTTTTGCGGCCCGACAGAAGACAAAGCCTCAACAACCATCCGTCGGGATGCCCTTGCGGAGCGCCTGTCGGCGGGCAGTCAACAACCGCCCGCCCAATTCTCCGAACTTCTGGCGCGGCCGCGCCCCAACTCAGCGCTCGACCGCGCCGTATGGGCCAAGCTCACGGCCCACATGAGCCATGAACTCAGAACCCCGCTCAATGCGGTTCTCGGATTTTCGGAGCTTATGTCGAATGAAGTGTTCGGCCCGCTTGGATCGAGCTGCTACAGCGACTACGCCCGCGATATTCACGCAAGTGGCCGCATGCTTCTCAAATCGGCCGAAGACGCGCTTGCCATAACGGCGTTGCTGACCGCGCCCGATCGCAAGGCATCGCTGCAATCCTGTCGCCTACAATCCCTGTTCGATGAGGCTCAGGCCTTCGCCCAGGTGGATCTTCGATTGCGTTCGATCACGATTGCTTCGGAGATCGATCCCGGGGTCGACGTTATCGGTGACCCGCAGGTCATTCGGCAGATGCTGATCAATCTTGTTTTGGAAGCGTCCAGAAATGCCTGCACGGGCGCCGCCCTACAAATCCAAGCGCACGGCACGGCCGACGCCGTCACGCTGTCGATCGCCGTGAGCGATGAAGTTCTGGACGAAAGCTCAAGTGAAGACGGCTTTCCGCTGATCCTGGCCCGGACATTATGTGAGCTATCGAACGCCCGGCTCTCGACGATAGCGCCGGCAAACGGCAATGGCCGTCGATGGACCGTTCATTTCCTCGCAGCGACGCAAGACGACCTTTTCCGCAAATGCGCGTAAAGCGATCGGCGTGCGCCAGCAGCGCGCGGCCATCTTGGCCCGCGTCGGCCTAGTCGGTCTTGGCGTTGTCGGTCTGCCGTTTGCGCGTCCGATCTGCAAACCAGGGCTTGCGTTTCGCACGCCACGACTGAAGGAGTTTTCGTTCTTCAGGCGTAAAGCTTGCCGCGATATCGGCAAAACTATTGTTGAGGCTGGTTTTGTAGTCGTTCTCGGCTTGCCGCAGCTTCGCCATTGCGGCTTTGAACTTGTCCTTGTCGAAGGGTTCGGCCGTGAGAAGATCGTTACCCTCGATCCAGGCGGCGCGGACGCTGTCCCACTGACCCTTATAGGATGAGCGTGCGTTCGCGACTTGCTGCCGGAAGGCGTCCTGACGCGCCGACGGCAAGTCTTTGGCAAACCTCATCAGGCCGTAGTCGCCATGCTTCTTCTGCATGTTCTGGTGATGCCAGATAGCCGCTCCGATGCCGCCAAGGAACAAGAGGTTCAGCGCCAGCGAGAAAATCAAACCCGGATAGAGCAACCGCGAGCGGCCGCCTTGTGCAGGGCTGTTGGCTTCGACGATCACAGCAAATCCTCATCCAGCAAGGCATCACCGTCATCGGTCTGAGCGATTTGCGGCGTGGCATTCGCACTGCTGCCATTCGATCCCCAGAATGAGTTCACGACATTCGACTGCCCGGCGAGAACGCCCAGCACGAGCGACGCAGCCAGCGCGGTCGCCGCCCAGCCGTGGTTACGGCGCAAGACGGGCGACCGTGCCGCTTGCTGTTTCGCCGACACCAGGCGAGGCTGATGCTCGACAGCGGCCTCAATGCGCTTCTTCAATCCATCGAGGCGCGATAAATCGTACTGTGGCGCCTGATCGAGAAGTTGGTCGAACAATTCCGCATCGCGCAGCAACTTTCTTGCTTCGCCGCTGTCTGCGATCAACGCCGACAATTCATGACGAAGCGGCGCCGGCCAGCGCGTGCGATCGGCGCCGTACGTATCGAGCGCCGTCTCCAATCTGTCGAGCCCTACCGGCTGTAGATTGCGTGTCATTGTCTTGCCGTCTCCCGCGTCTCAGTGTTCGTTGTCATTGCGCAGTAGGTCCCATTCCGATTTCAACTCCGCCTTGAGCTGCCTGCGTGCGCGGCTCAGGAGCGACTCGACGGCCTCGTCGGAGACGCCGAGAACGTTGCCGATCTCGATCTGGCTCAACCCTTCGAAATGGAAGAGGGTCAAAGCCAATCGTTGCCGGTCGGGCAGTTTTTGCATTGCGACCTCGACACGGCGCTGCACGTCCTGACTTTCCAAGGCCGCCAGCTGCTTTGCCGGTTCCGGAACCTCGGGCAATTCTTCGACCACCTTCACGCGCCCCTGCCCGCGAACACGATCGAGGCACAAGTTCGAAACCACGCGGCGCAGCCAAGGCCGGATACCGGCCGGACCGATCTCCAACGTCGCCCCCGAACGCCAAAGCCGTAAAAATGCCTCCTGCGCCACGTCCTCGGCCTCGGCATCATCCCGCAACATTCGGCGCGCAACGGAGACGACAACACCGAGATGGCGCTCCATCAGCACTCCGAAAGCCCGTCCGTCGCCTGCACCCGCTTCGGCGACAAGGACAGCCTCATCGTTGCGGGTCTCAGCCGTGGGCCGCGGTCTGGCCGGGCCGCCATCGGTCTTTATCGCCGCCACGTATCCCCTCGACATGCTCCGATGCCTGCCTGGCTGTCGCTTTGCCATTGGGCGCTCAGGGTTAAATCTCAGCGCCAATGTGCATCAATTTCTCAGAAGAACGCTATAGGGCGGCACAATCCGTCGCTGGCGGATCGATGTCAGACAATCAGGCGCTCGAAGGCACCCCGGACGTTGGCAAGTGACTGTTTTAGCTTCCGTTCCAGATCCTCGAAGGAAGCGGCGTCGGCGGCGCGGACAAGCAGCGATTTGAGCCCTTTCGGCGCCGTTGCCGGGTGAAAGGGGCCTTCCAGGGTGAGCCTCAGAATTTGCGTCAGATTGTGTAGAAGCTGTCCCGCCAACAAAAGCGGACCATGATCTTCGGGCGAGATCAGGCCTTCGGCTGCTACAGCAGACAATGACCCGAGCGTCGTTTGATCGAGAACGGCGGGGTGATCGTGGGCGAAAATAAGTTGCAGATGCTGGGCAATGAATTCGAGATCGACGAGACCGCCCCGGACCTGCTTCAGATCCCAAATGTCGGTCGTGGCCTTTTCCGCTTCAATCCGCTCCCGCATGCTACGAATATCGGCTGCAATCGTCGCGCGATCGCGGCGCGCCGTGAGCACATCGCGGATGCCAGCCTCGACTCGGGCGGCAAGATCCGGTGAACCGGCAATGACGCGGGCACGCGTCAACGCCATGTGCTCCCACGTCCAGGCCTCATTCGCCTGATAGTTCTTGAAACTTGAAAGCTGGGTCGCGACCGGCCCTTTCTGACCCGACGGGCGTAAGCGCATGTCGACGTCATACAGCGCTCCCTCGGGCGTACGTGCCGAGATCGCGTTGATCAGGCGTTGCGTCAGGCGCGTGTAGTAGTGCTGCGGCGCCAGTGGGCGCGCTCCGTCAGATTGCTCCGCGTCGCGATCGAAGTCATAGATCAGGATAAGATCGACGTCCGACGCCGCGGTCATCTCGCGGCCGCCAAGCTTTCCCATCGCGACGACGACCGCCGATCCGCCGGGCACACGCCCATGTTCTTCCTGCATCTGGCGGCTGACTTCGCGCAGCAGTCCGGCGATGAGGCGCTCGGCAATCATCGCGTAGGCAATTCCGGCAGCCGCGGCCGAGATGCTGCCGGTCAGAACTCTGACGCCAACCAGAAACGCCTGCTCGCTGCCGATGATGCGCGCGGTGTCGAGCACTTCCTGCATCGGATCGCCGACGCTCGCCTGGCGTGCCGCTGCGAACGACTTGATCAACAGATCGTCGATCGCATCGTCGTCCATTTGGTTGCCAAGCGCCTGCGGGTCGAGAACGGCATCGAGCAATCTGCGACGCTTCGAAAGTATGTGCGCCAAGCGCGGCGCCGATCCCATGATGTCCGCGAACAGACGGATGAGCGCCGGTTGCGCCTTGAGCAACGAGAAGAACTGCACGCCGCCTGGAAGCTCTGCCAGAAAGCGATCGAAGCTCGCAATCGCCGCATCGGGATCGACCGTATCGGCGAGCGCGGAGATCAGCAGCGGCTGGACTTCGGTCAACCGTTCACGCGCGCGCGGCGATCGCACGGACGGCGTGCGGCCATGGTGCCAGCCGCGGACAATCGAAAGAACTTGGGTGGGCTGCGAATAGCCGAGCCGTTTCAATTCCGCGAGTGTTCGGGGATCATCCTGAGGTCCCGCGAAGACAAGGTTCGAGCCTTCACTTGTCAGAACGGGAGAATCTTCGAACAGCCCGGCGTAGTGCTTCTCGACAGTTTCGAGCATGTGTATCAGCTCGGCCGAGAGTTCTTTTGCGCTGGGATAGCCTGCAAAGCGTGCGAACGTTTCCAGCGTTTCGGCGTTCGACGGCATCTCATGCGTTTGATCGTCGGCAACCATTTGCAGCCTGTGCTCCAAGCGGCGCAGATAACGATACGCCTGGTCGAGTTCGGCCCGGACGGACGGCCTCACCCAGCCTCGCTGCTCCAACGCGACCAAAGCGTCGAGCGTCGCTCGCACGCGGAGATCCGGCTGACGGCCGCCAGCGATCAGCTGCTGCGTCTGCACGAAAAACTCGATCTCGCGAATGCCGCCGCGCCCGAGCTTCACGTTCTGTCCGAGAACGGTGATGCCGCCAATATCCTTGTGCGCATGGATCTGGCGTTTCATCGCGTGAATATCGGCGATGGATGCAAAATCGAGATACTTGCGCCAGACGAAGGGCGACAGCTCATGGAGAAATTCGTCGCCCGCTGCGATGTCGCCTGCGATCGGCCGCGCCTTGATCATCGCAGCGCGCTCCCAGTTCTGACCCACGGTCTCGTAATATCCGTGGGCGGCGGCTGTCGAGAGCGCGATCTGCGTCGCGCCGGCATCAGGCCGCAAACGCAGGTCGGTGCGGAAAACGTATCCGTCCTTCGTCCGCTCTTCGAGCAGCAAAACGAGGTCGCGCGTCAGCCGGACGAAGAAGGACTGCAGATCGCCGCTGCCTGCGAAGCGGGATTTCTCGCGTTCGAAAAAGACGATCAGATCGATGTCGCTTGAATAGTTCAGCTCGTATGCACCAAGCTTACCCATGGCGAGCACGAAGTAACCTGAGTCTTTCTCGGGCTCAGCGACGTTCGGCGGCTGCCATTGCCCCTTCTCCGAAGCGACGCGAAATAGGAAGCGAACCGCCGACGCGACGACCGTTTGAGCGCACTCCGAAAGTTTGCGCGTCACGGTCATCACCGGCCAGACTCCGCTGAGATCGGCGAGCCCGGTCAGCAGCGCGACGTCTGCTTTGTAGAGCCTGAGCGCGCGTTTGGCCGCCGCCATATCGGAAGCTTGAGCCATCGCGGCGATCAGGCTCTCCGTCGCGCGCTCGAAATGATCCTCGGGCGCGTCCGACAGAATGCGCTCAAGGCGCCCGAGATCGCGTGTTGCGATCGTCGTGAGATAGAGGGAGCCGTCGAAGGCGCCGCGCAACAGCGCTTCCACCTTGGGATTGCGCAATGCAGCTGCGAGCCCCGGCGCGGTGACTTCGGCATCCGCGATGAGTGAGCTTAGCCACTCGGCGCCTCGGCCATCGCGAGAGCCTACGGGGGTTTCTACGATGCGCGCGGCAAGACTTGATTCGAGGGGCTGATCCATCGGCTCATTGTGCCGCAATACCGGCCCGCACGTCACTAGGGGCGGCGTCCGCGGAAGCGATCAAGCACCTCGCCGAGAGCAGGACGATGACCTTGAGACCGGGATGATTGTCGGTCAGGCGCACCTCTCCGTGGTGCAGTCGGGCGACGGCGGCGACAAGGCTCAAGCCGAGGCCGGTTCCAGGCTGCGTCCGGCTCGCCTCCAACCGTACAAACCGCTTCAGGGCCCGTTCGCGATCGTCCGCGCTAATGCCTGGCCCGTGATCGCCGACGGAGATCGCGGGCCTGCCAGTGTCGCGGTAGGCCCGGACTGTTATCGTGCTCCCCGGCTCGCCGCCGCGCGAGTACTTGATCGCGTTGTCGATCAGATTGGCGACGGCCTGCCCGATGAGCTGACGGTTGGCGCGAACGAAGACGTCCTTTTCCGCTTCGATCGACAGCGCAAAACCGGCCTCCTCCGTCGCCGGCGTATAGAGTTCGGCGACGTCCTCGACGAAGCTGCCAAGATCGAATGTCTCGACGCTCTCTTCCAGAGGTCCGGCTTCGAGGCGGGCGATGAGCAGCAACGCGTTGAACGTCTTGATCAACTCGTCCGATTTCTCGATCGTGCGTTCCAGACCTTCGCGATAGGCTTCAGCGCCGCGCGAATCACGCAGCGCCGCTTCGGCCGCGTTGCGCAAGCGGTTAAGCGGCGTCTTCAAATCGTGGGCGATGTTGTCGGACACTTCGCGCAGGCCGTTCATCAGACCTTCGATACGATCGAGCATCTGGTTGAGGTTTTGCGCCAAAGCATCGAGTTCGCCGCCCCTGCCGCTGGTCGGAATGCGTTGGGCAAGATCGCCTTCCATGATCGAACGGCTCGTCGCCGTGATCGCGTCCATGCGATTGAGAATAAGCCGGCTTACGGCGAGGCCGCCGAGAAGTCCCAATATGGAAAGCACGCCAAATCCGAGCAGGAACGCAAGCCGGATCGAGTCCGCGAAGGCGCGTTGATCCTCGATGTCGCGACCCACGATGAGACGGTTATCGGGTCCAAGATCGACGGGAATGGCGACGGCGAGATGGGATGCGCCGGTGCTGTCTCCCGCTGGCTGATAGCTGAAGACGCCGCCGTGCGGATCGTCGGTCAACTCCGGCGGAATGCGGTTCAAGTTGCCCGCGATTTTTGCGCCGCTATCGTCGGCAAGATAGTAGAGCCCGGCGCCTTGCAAGCGGGACATCGCGCCGACCGTTTCCGCCAGCTTCGCCTGCCCGCCGACTTTCATTTCCGACGACAAAATGCGGGCTTCGGCGGTGAGCACGCCCAGCACTTGATGCGTCAGGAGATTGTTGGTCTGCCAGAACAGAAAGCCCACGACGATTGCGGCGGCGAAAAGGAAGAATGCCACCGCCGCCGCGCTCAGTCCAAATGCTGTCGTCGATGCCGCTTTTGCGACGCGCTCAACCAGGGCCGTCACGGATCGTATATCCTGCGCCCCGGACCGTGTGCAGCAGCGGCTTGTCGAAGTTCTTGTCGATCTTCGCGCGGAGACGAGAAACGTGCACGTCGATCACATTGGTTTGCGGATCGAAATGGTAATCCCAGACATGCTCGAGCAGCATCGTGCGCGTCACGACCTGACCGGCATGCTGCATCAGGTATTCGAGAAGACGGTATTCGCGGGGCTGCAACAGAATGTGCTCGCCGCTTCGCGTCACGCGATGCGAAAGCCGGTCGAGAATGAGATCGCCGACCGTGTAACGCGTCTGCTGTTCTTCCGGGGCCGTCCGCCGTCCCAGCGCTTCGACACGCGCCAACAGTTCCGAGTAGGCATAGGGCTTCGTCAGATAATCGTCGCCGCCAGCGCGCAGACCTTTGACGCGATCATCGACTTCACCGAGAGCTGAAAGAATAAGCACAGGCGTGCGATTGCCTTGCGCGCGCAGCGATTTGATTACGGAGAGACCATCGAGGCGCGGCAGCATCCGATCGACGATCAGGACGTCGTAGGCACCATCCGCCGCGAGCGACAGCCCAGCCTCGCCGTCAGTGGCGAGATCGGCGGTGTGCCCATTCTCTTTCAAAGACTTCTGGAGGAATTGCGCCGTTTCCCTGTCGTCTTCGATTACGAGCACGCGCATGGCGTTGTTCTGATCCTGGCCTTCGGTCGACTCATTATTTAGCTGGCCGGGCGCTGGACGTCGAGGCAGCCCCGCCGTTTGGTTGACGGAGCTGCCTGAACTGGTCATCGCGTTAACCTCAGCCCTTCTTCGTGGCCAGCTGCACGGCCACGAAACGCTTCTGATCCGACGACTTGATGTGCAGCAGAACGGCCGTCCGCTTCAGGTCCTGGGCCTTTTTAATGCCCGTGACAACATCGGCGGGAGACTTAACCGTCTGGCCCGATACTTCGAGGATGACGTCCCCAGCCTTCAGACCCTTTTCCGCTGCGTCGGACGTCGGATCGACCTCGGCGATAGCGACGCCTTCTTCATTCGACCCAGAACGCGCCGGCATGAGCGTGACGCCGAGCTGGCTGAGCTGCATCTGGGCAGAATTATCGTCGTCGTTGCTATTGCCGTTATCGTTGTCGCTGTCGCCGTTCATCAAGGCTTCGGCGTTCTTCGGGAAAAGACCGAGTTTCACCTTGATGGTCTTCTCGGCGTTGTTGCGCCAGACTTTGATGTTGACGGGAGAGTCCGGAGAAAGCTCGGCGATTTTCCGGGCCAGATCGCGGCTATCGGCGATCTTCTCATCGTTCACCTGCAGAATCGCGTCCTGCGTCTTGATGCCTGCCGCAGCCGCGGGGCCGCTGGGCGTGACCTCGCTGACGAGCGCGCCATGAGCCTCCTTCAAGCCAAGGCTCGCGGCCGTGTCTTCATCGACGTTCTGGATCTTCACGCCGAGCCAGCCGCGCTTGACCGTACCCGTAGCCTTGAGCTGGGTGACGACTTCGGCAACCGTCTTCGCGGGCACGTCGAAGGCGATGCCGACGTTGCCGCCCGACGGTGAGAAGATTGCGGTGTTGACGCCGATGACTTCGCCGTCGAGGTTGAACGTCGGGCCACCAGAGTTGCCGCGGTTCACGGCAGCGTCGATCTGCATATAGTCATAGGGGCCCGAGCCGATATCGCGGGCAAGGGCCGATACGATGCCGGCGGTGACCGTGCCGCCGAGCCCGAACGGGTTACCGACAGCCAACGCCCAGTCGCCAACGCGCGGGGCCTTCGTCGACAGCTTCACTGCCGGGAAGGTTTTCTTGCTCTCGATTTTCAAGAGCGCAACGTCAGTGCGCGGATCGGTGCCTACCAGCTTGGCATCGTACTTCGTTTCATCGCCGTCGAAGGTGACCTGGATCTTCGTCGCGCCGTCGATCACGTGATTGTTCGTTACGACATAGCCGTCCGATGAAATGACGAAGCCCGAGCCTTGGCCCTGCACGATCTTTGGCTGCTCCTGCTGTCCGAATTCCTTGGGCAGGTGCTTGAAGAAATCATGGAGCGGATGATCGGGTGGCAGATCGGGAAAATTGAACTTGTTACTGCCCTTCTTGTCATCCTTCTTCTCGTTCTCGGCGATCTTAGAGGCGCCGCCGTCGTTGATGACGGATACGGAGACGACCGAGGGCTTCACACGGTCAACAAGATCCGCGAACGACAGAGGCGCGCGCCCCATCGGCGTTTCGACCGTTTGTCCTGCAACCGTATCGGCGCGGACGGTCTGAGAGGGAACAAAATAACCAAATCCTACCGCGGCAACGGCGGCGAGCGCCACGAAAGCCGGCGCAATTTTCGATGAATGAACGTTCGACGACGTCGAAACGCGTTGGGGGAATCGCATCCCTTGGGTCTCCAAGCTGAAATAGGCCCATCTTAGGCTTGCAATGAAGCCGTAAAGGACGCGGGATTACCGCAGGATGTCAGCCACCTTAACAGTTGGTAATCTGCGCGAGGCGGAAATGGCGAGATGTGTCTCCGGCTCTTTTTCGATTGAGGCGCTCTCTTGATTATCGGTTGTTGAGATGGGTCCACTTCTCCCCCCCTCGACGGGGCGCGGGGTGGCAACCAGCCTTGCATCAGCGATTTGAGACGAAACCCAACTACACGGCCCGTGGACGACCATGAGGATAGGAAGCGAGTCTGATCCAGTGAGAACGGCCTAGGCGTGATCGTCGCCGAGGATCTGCGCGAGCTTGGATTTTTCCTGCTCGGATAGCGATTTGCTCTCGGTTGCAGGCTGACGCGCAGCCGCTCGCGCGGCCAACACCAGTCCGGCGAGAAACACGAGAACCGGCGTCAGCCACAGCAAAAGCGTCGACAGCTCGAAGCGCGGCTTCAGCAGCACGAACTCGCCATAGCGAGCCACCAGATAATCCTTCACCTGAGCATCGGAATCCCCGGCCGTCAGCCGCTCACGGACCAAGCGGCGGATATCAGCCGCGAGCGGCGCATTGCTCTCGTCAATCGATTCATTTTGGCAGACGAGACAACGCAACTCAGAGGAAATCGTCCGGGCACGCTTCTCCAATACCGGATTTGAGAGCATTTCGTCCGGTTGGACGGCATACCCCGCCGGAACATTGGCGAAGATCGCTAATGCAAGGACCATAATCGCGAGAAGCCGCCGCATACCTTACTCCGCTGGAACGGCCACTGGGGCGCGGCCGTGAGCACGGCGCGGGGCGCCGACCCGCAGCCGACGATCGGAAAGCGAGATGCCGCCGCCGATGAACATGATCAAGGCACCGAGCCAGATGAAGCGCACGAGTGGATTGAAATAAGCCCGCACCGCATAGCCGCCGCCGGTCTGGGCGTCGCCGATGACGAGATAGAGATCGCCACGCCACGAGGCGTGGATACCGGCCTCTGTCGTCGGCTGCGGCGGCGCATCGTAAAGGCGCTTAGATGGCTTCAGGCGCGTGATCGACTCACCGTCCTCCTTGACGTCGAAGTCGGCGAAGTCTTCGGTATAGTTTGGCCCGCGGCCGCTTTCGACGCCCGTGAATGTCACGTCGTAGCCGCCGACGGCCAGCGTCTGGCCGGGCTTCATCACAAGAATATGCTCTTCGCGGTAGGCGCTCGTCGAGACGATGCCGATCACGAGCATGCCGATGCCGAAGTGCGCGAGAAGCGTACCGTAAGCGGAGCGCGGGAGGTTTTTAGCCCGGCGCAGGACTTCGCTGCGCCCAGCTTTGCCGAATTTGATGCGTTCCGACCATTCGATGATAGCGCCGGCCATGACGTAGATACCGGCTGCTATGCCGAACGGCGCCAGCCACGGTCCTCGGTGATCGAGCGCGAAGATTGCAACCATCACGATGATCGCCGCCAACGCAGCAAGTGTCAGGCGCTGCATGACGCCCGGAAGATCGCCGCGCTTCCAAGCCAGCATCGGTCCGATCGGCAGTGCCAAAAGAAGCGGCGCCATCAGCGGACCGAACGTCATGTTGAAGAAGGGTGGTCCCACCGAAATTTTCTGTCCGGTCAGACCTTCGAGCGCCATCGGGTACAGCGTGCCGACGAGGACGGTCGCGGCAGCCGTCACAAGCAGCAGGTTGTTGAGCACCAGGCTCCCCTCACGGCTGATGGGCTGAAACAAACCGCCGGTCTGCATGTCCTTGGCCCGCAACGCAAAGAGCGCGAGGCCGCCGCCGGTAAAGAAGATCAGGATCGCGAGGATGAAGACACCGCGCGTCGGATCGACGGCGAAAGAGTGCACCGAGGTCAGCACGCCTGAGCGGACGATGAAGGTTCCCATCAGCGACAGCGAGAACGTCAGGATGGCCAACAAAATCGTCCAGACCTTGAGTGCCTCGCGCTTCTCCATCACGAGCGCCGAATGGAGCAGCGCCGTACCGGCGAGCCACGGCATGAAGGACGCGTTCTCGACCGGATCCCAGAACCACCAGCCGCCCCAGCCGAGTTCATAGTAGGCCCACCACGAGCCCATCGAGATGCCGATCGTCAGAAACATCCAGGCGGCGAGCGTCCACGGCCGCACCCAGCGCGCCCACGCAGCATCGATCCGGCCTTCGAGCAAGGCCGCGATCGCGAACGAGTACGCGATCGAGAAGCCGACATATCCGGTGTAGAGGAACGGCGGATGGAACGCGAGCGCCGGGTCCTGAAGAATGGGATTCAATCCGTTGCCATCGGACGGCGCCGGAACGAGACGAACGAAGGGGTTCGAAGTCAGTAGCGAAAAAAGGAGAAACGCGAGCGCGATCGCTGCCTGAACGGAGAGCACGCGCGCCTTCAACGTCGGCGGCAGATTGTTGCCGAAGAGCGCAACGGCGGCGCCAAAGACGGCAAGGATCAGCACCCATAGAAGCATAGAGCCTTCGTGGTTGCCCCAGACGCCTGCCATTTTGTAGATCAACGGCTTCGTCGAATGCGAATTTTCCGCGACGTTCGCCACCGAAAAATCGGACGTCACGTAAGCGTACATCAGCGCGAAGAAAGCGATCGCAATCAGAAGCAGCTGCGAGACGGCTGCGGGCTCGGCGACGCGCATCATCCGCGCATCCTTGAGGGAAGCGCCTGCCGCTGGCAGCACGACCTGAACGGCTGCGACCAGCATCGCAAGGATCAATGCGAAATGTCCGAATTCGACGACCACGGCATAGCCTCCTTAGTGCGCTTCTGCCTTTAACTCTCCCGGATGCGCGCCTGCTCCGAGCTTCACGCCCTTGGCTTCAAGGGCCTGCGCCACGTTTCGCGGCATGTAATTCTCATCGTGCTTGGCAAGCACGCTGTCGGCCTTGAAGCCGCCATGGCCGTCAAGAACGCCTTCGGCGACGACGCCTTGGCCTTCGCGAAAGAGATCGGGCAAGACGCCGGTAAATGTCACCGGCATGTCTTTGATAGTGTCGGTCACCTTGAACTTGATCGTCGTGCCGTCGCGGATCACCGAGCCCTTTTCGACGAGACCGCCAAGGCGAATGCGCTGTCCGGCGTGCACGCTTTCTTCAATGATATCGCTCGGGGTGTGGAAGAAGACGATGCTATCCTTGAGCGCGAACATCACAAGGATCAACGCCACAGCGAGGGTCGCGACGCCGCCGCCGATCATAACGCCACGTTTTTGCTTTCGTGTCATCGCACCCGCTTATCCATCGCGCCTCAACTTCCGAGGCCGAGTTCTCGCGCCAAGCCCTCGACGCGCGCCAAGCCCGCCTGGTCGCCTTTGAGATTGGTCCTGGCGTCGCTCAGAGCCTTGACGGCATCATCATGGCGACCCAGAACCTTATAGGCGCGAATGAGTTTTAGCCAACCGGCGGCGTCGCTGCCGTCCGTTTTGAGACGCGTCGCGAGCCCGTCGACCATACGCGTAATGAAGGCTTGCCGTTGATCGGGCGTCATAGCGCTGACAGCCGCCGCATCCGGCGCCGATGCCGGGGCCGCTGCAGAAGCCTCCGCAGTCGCGGTTTTCGCACTTCCTGCCGGAATTTTTTGATCGCCGCCCGCCGTCAAGGCGGCGAGACGCGCCTCGATCACTTTGCGCCACGGAACGTTCTTCGGTGCTTTATCGAGGAGGTTTCGATAGTCGGCAGCGGCTTCCGTGAGCTTGCCATCCTGCTCCTTCGCAAGCGCCAGCCAGATGCGCGGTTCTTCGCGATCCGGCGCAAGGACGAGAATGCGATGCAGCGCCTTGCGCGCATCGTCGGGTATAATGCCGTTGTTATCCCGGATCCGCGCGTTGGCGAAGCCTTGCAGGCGTTCCGGCGTTTCGCCGAGTAGCCGGAGCGCGTGGGCATAGGCGGTCGCCGCATCGTCGTAACGGCCCATCGCGTAGTAGACCGGAGCGATCACGCTCCAGCCCGTGCCATCTTCCGGATGCTGGCGAAGGCGCTCCTCAACTTTGGCGATGAGGTCGTTCGGATTAGCCGCACCTGCTTTGTCGGCAATACGTGCACTGAACGGATCGCCCGGAAGGCCAGGCGTCCCGTAGTGAAGATAAAGCGCGAGAGATGCGAGCGGCAGAGTGACTGACGTGAGAATGGAAGCGTACGCGGCGAATCGATAGCGGCCGACAGGAGCTGGGGCTCCGCCCTTTTCGGTCGCTGCGGTCGAACGCAGAAGGCGCCGCGCGATTTCGGAGCGCGCGCTCTCGGCTTCAACGGCTCCGAGCGTCCCGCTCGCCTCATCGACTGCAACTTCGTTGAGCTGATCCTTGTAAACGGCCACGTCGGCAGCTGCGGCAGGCGAAGATTCCTCGCTACCCTCGCCTCGCGGTGCAGGGCGCAGCAAGGGGCGCGTAATGACAAGCGTCACCACTGCCACCAGTCCCGCCACTAAAATCCAGAAAACCATTGCCGCACGATCCTCGATCTTTGATCACGGAATAGGATCGCAACGACGCGCAAGCAAGCGGACACTGACCGGCTTAGCTCATCTGTCGCGGATATGAATTAACTGTCATGTGTGCAGCGACAGCAATCGCTGCAGTGCGTCAGCCAACACTCTTCCAGCTGCCGTCGGCATCGCGGCAAGCGGTGCCGCGCATCTGCTTCGGCCGGCCATCGATGTAGATCGTATGGGTATAGTCGCGGCAATCCGCGACTCCACGCTTATACGGGCGACTCGGCACAACATCCCCGTAGTGACCGGTATCGGGATCGCGCCATTGCCGCGAAACGCCGGACTGACCGCGCTCGAGAGCGTCGTATTCCGCTTCCTCGGCGTAGCGGCGGTCGCGTTCGTCCAAGCTTTTGCCAATTTCGCTGCCGACGATGCCGCCGACAACAGCTCCAGCGACCGTCGCGGCGACGTTTCCCTTGCCGGCCTGGTTGCCGACAAGGCCACCAGCAATGCTACCGAGGACCAACCCCGTGCCCTGATTGTCTACTCCGCCTTGACCGTTGCTGCAGCCAACAAGCATAGCAACCGCCATCAGCGGAATCGAAAGGCGCACGACGCGCATGGCGAACCTCGTTTTTCGGTTTTCTTCCCCCACGCCGGCGAGTCTCCCGACGTCTCGTCCCTAAGCTGCTTGGCTAGCCCGATATTGTGCGCTCCACAAGGCAGAAATCCACCACAATCCTGGCAAACAAAGGCCATCAGGATCTGATGCTGCGGCGCAACAGGGCGTTTCGGCAACGGTTGGCGAGTCAACGGTTCTTTTTCTGGCTCGCCCTTGTTTCCAACGTTCAGGCTGCCGGAAGTTCAAGGATCGCTTTGAGTCCGCCGTGCTCGGAGGCGTCAAGTGCCAAGCTCCCATGATAGGAGGCGGCTAGATCGCTTACAATCGAGAGTCCTAATCCCGAGCCGGGTTTCGTCTCATCGAGCCGAAGGCCGCGCTTGCCGATTTTAGCCCGCTGCTCCGGAGAAACGCCCGGACCGTCATCCTCGACGGCAATCTTGAGGCGTTTGCGCCGCGCCGAGGAAGTCTGAGGTTCGACTGCGGCGGCCAGGTAGACGTTCTTCTTTCCCCATTTGCACGCGTTATCGAGAAGGTTTCCAAGCATCTCTTCGAGATCCTGCCTCTCGCCCTGAAACTTGGTGCCGGGTTGGATCGAGAAGAAAATCTCGATGCCCTTGTCCGCATGGATGCGCTCGATCGCGCGGACAAGCGGTTCAGTCGTCAGATCAACCGGCGTCACGCGTCCGATCGCGCCGACGCGCGCCGCCATGCGCGCCCGGTCGAGATAATGGCTGATTTGATCGCGCATCAGTTGCGCCTGCTCGGCGACCTTGGCGCCCAGCGGCGAAGGATCGTCGCGCGCCTCGTTGGTGATAACGGCGAGCGGCGTTTTGAGCGCGTGCGCAAGATTCCCAACCTGCGTCCGCGCCCGCTCGATGATGTCCTGGTTGGAATCGATCAGCGCGTTGAGCTCCGATTGCAGCGGCTCGATTTCGGCCGGCAGCTGGCCTTCGAGACGTTCGACCTCGCCCGAGCGGATGCTGGCCAAGCCCCGCTCTATGCGGCGCAAGGGCAGCAGACCGAACCGCACCTGAAATACCGTCGCCGCCAGAAGCCCTATGCCGACGAGCGCCAGTGCACTCGTCAGACGCGCACGAAATTTGGCGACGGTTTCCTCGAACCAGTCGAGGGGACCGGCAACGACGATCGAATATCGCGTCTGCTCGGGATCATGGCCGGGAGAATCGATGAATTCGAGGATACGGATCGTCGACCCGGTGGGGCCAGGAACGTTCATCCAGCGCGTGCCCGAATTATCGGGCTTGATCTTGCGGTCATAGGGAGATGGGAGAACGGCGGTCGCCAGCGACGGAGAGACGAGCGTTCGTCCGGGGGCGCCGTCGATCGGACGGATTTGCCAGTACCAACCGGATTGGGTCACTTCGAACAGCGGCTCGTAGAGGTTCGGCGGGATCACCGGCACGTCGCCGCCGGTGCTCATACTGTCGATAGTGATCTGCGTCAGAAGTTTTCTGAGCTGGGCGTCGAAGCTCAGCTGCACGTCCTCGCGATAAAGCGAGTAGATGATGTAACCGGCGAGCGGCAACGCCAGCAGCGTCCATGCCGCCGAAGTCGCAAAGAGCCGCAGCGCGAGCGAATTAAGCCTCATCGGGTCCGTGGCTCATGCGATAGCCGAGACCGCGAACCGTCTGGATGACGTCACCGGGTATTTTCTTGCGCAGGCGGCCAATGAAGACCTCGATGGTGTTCGAATCCCGATCGAAGTCCTGATCGTAGAGATGCTCGACGAGTTCTGTCCGCGACACGACCCGGCCGTTGTGGTGCATCAGATAGGCGAGAAGGCGAAATTCATGCGAGGTGAGCTTCACCGGAAGACCATCGCACGTCACGCGCGCCGACTTGGTGTCGAGCCTGATCGGGCCGCATTCGATTTCGGACTTGACGTGACCGGAGGCGCGGCGGATTTGCGCTCTGACGCGAGCCAGCAGCTCTTCCATGTGAAAGGGTTTCGCGAGATAGTCGTCGGCGCCGGCGTCCATGCCGGTGACCTTGTCGCTCCAACGGTCGCGCGCGGTCAACAGGATGACGGGCATCTTGCGGTCGCTGCGC
Organism: Hyphomicrobium sp.; assembly: GCA_025927515.1. Taxonomy (GTDB): domain Bacteria; phylum Pseudomonadota; class Alphaproteobacteria; order Rhizobiales; family Hyphomicrobiaceae; genus Hyphomicrobium_B. The sequence goes on along the minus strand of JAICLG010000005.1, from coordinate 2,202 downwards.
CGCCACTGCTCCAGGATCGAAATGCCATCCATCTTGGGCAGGCCGATATCGAGGATCACGACATCGTAGGGTTCGGTGTCGCCGAGGAAATAGCCTTCCTCGCCGTCCGCCGCCGTATCCACGGCGAAACCTGCGTCTGCCAGTGCAGCCGAAAGCTGGCGGTTCAAATCTTTATCATCTTCGACGACGAGCGCCCGCACGCTGACCCACCTCCCCTTGTGTCGGATTCGTGAGTTGTAGGGGTATTGGAGCAAAATCTCCACCCACCGCGCCGCGAATCCTTCACCGGATCTTAGCCGTCATAACGGTCGTCTTGAGCTGTCCCGTCGGGCTGCGGACGACAAGGCGATAGAAATAACCCTCGTCCGACCAGCAAAGCGTCGTTTTCACGAGCTGGCCGATGCCATCCGCTTCCAGGGATTTGGAGACTTCTTCGACAGTTATGAGGTTTTCGCGGCGGACAATCTGGCCGGCCCAACCCCAGTCCGCAAGACAGTCTTCGGCGCGCACTGAGCCGGGCAGCACGATCGCCGCCGTAGCCGCTATCGCCACAGCACTCATCAATCCAGCCATACGCGCATCTTCCAGACGTCTGCTGCCCATAGAGCTACTTCGTTGAACGGCGCATGAATGACCATGCTTGACCGCGAGCCGCCGCCGGTTCCCGCCCGCGAGGAAGCGGAAAGGCAAGATTGTCATCCCGCCGAAGCGCAGCGAAGAGCGGGACCCGTGACCAACGCGGCCCTGACAAGGCGGGTCCCGTGTGCTTGGTAATATCTTCCGCGTACCCCTTCCTTCATCCGCCAAGCCAGGAAGTGGATTAACTCTTGCGAAGAGCCAGCGGCGTGCTGGCCTTCAGACGGCCGTAGATCGCGAGCGCCGTTCCGAACAGGCCCGCCAAAGCCTGCACCGCAGTGACCGCCTGATCGCCGAAGGTCTGGATAATGTCGGCCGGCAACGTGATGCCGAGCGCCGGGCCCAGAACCGGAATGACGGTAGCGGCTGCCGTGATCATCGTGCCCCACAGTGTTTTCGACTGCGCCCACCACTTGCTATCGTCGCCGGTCGCGGCTTGCGTGTCCGTTGCATCGCTCATCTTGCTTTCTCCTTTTGCAATTTGCGGGGGCTCAAGCAGCCCCCTGGTGATCGAGTCGGCGGCGGCCCACGTTTGCGCTTTCGCCAATGTCTCATCGACGCGCTTCAGCCAGCCGCGTCCGAAGCGCCAGAAGTGCGGGAGGGCGCGGTAGCGCGATCGCCTTGTCTCGGCATAGTCGTCGAGCAGATCCGACAAGCTGCGCGTGCCGATTGCAGCGAGCGTCTCGGGGCCAATCTCGCCATCGACGGTCACGGCGGCGATGCTCTGCAGCATACGAATGGCGTTGCCGACGCCGTGATTCACGGCAGCATCGAAATGCATCAATGCCAGCGGCGCCGTGAAAACAGGGCATGCGGCCGGATTGAAGTAGTGCTGGCGATAGATCGTTTTGACGACGTCGTCGGGAATCCGCTTCAACTCGGAAATCAGCCGAGGCCGCGCAGCTGCGTCGACGGTTTCGTTCTTGAAATTGGCGTAGACGTCGAGGGTGATGCCGCGATTGGTCGGGCCACCAGGATCATAGGGATCGTTCGAAAAACCGCCTTCCATTTCGAGGACGTGCGCGAGAGCTTTGGCGAAGATCGCATCGTTCCCGCCGTCGGCGTCGGTTGCATCGTGATCTTCGCGTGGCCAGCGCAGGCCTAGAAGCCGTGCCTTATCGAAACTTGCGACAGTGACGGCATCTCCCTGATTGCCGCCGAGCAGATAGAGCTTGTCGGCGGCTTCGCTGAGCAGGAAACCCACATGCCCCGCGTTCGGATCATCGCCGCGCGACAGCACTGCAACAGCTCCGAGCCGCGGCGTATCGAGTGCATCTCCCCATGCGAGATAGGATCGCGCCAGGAGCGAGCCCGTTCCGGCTTGTCCGCCGCGCTTCAACATGGAGCCGAGGAAGGCCGCGCACCACGGCGTCGCGTCGGTTTCGGCGTTCGTGTCGCCGGCCTCGCGGAAGTAACGCAGAATGTCGGGCGCGTCGTCCTTGCCCGGAATTTCGCGCACGCCAAATTCGGCCCACGCGGCTGCGAGCCACGCTGGTTGGTCCATGCTTGTCGTCACTTTTGTTGGAGTTGGCGGAATTGTGTGATCCGACGTGTGGTCCTGGATGG
>JAICLG010000230.1 GCA_025927515.1 Hyphomicrobium sp. | reverse complement strand
CGTTCCGCCTCGCAGAGGCCACAAAAGCGGCATGACTTCGGCTGCCGCCAGCGACGAGGTCTCGGAAGACCGGTTCCTGCAGATCGTGGAGGCGATCTGTGCGTCGGACTCGTCGCTGACGCCGGTCAGTTCTGCCCTACTCGCGGCGCATCATCTCGGAATTGCCAAAGATAGCCGGACGTTTTCGCGCAATCTCGGGATCGCCCATGCCTTGGTCCTTCGCGAAATCTCGGCAATAGCGGGTGAAGACGGGTTCTTGTCCATCGTCGGCCGAAACGAGCGCACGCACCGGATCGAGTTCGCCCTGACGGACAAGGGCAAGCGGCTCGCCGACCTCGCGGGCAGTTGAACCGGCGAACTTTCAAATCTCTTTGCAACGTCGGCCCGCGCAGAGCAAATTTTCCAACAATTGTCTGCTAACCTGCCCGAACTGCCGACGCAGCCGTTTGCTGCGTTCGGCCGGACCAGGAGCGACATGGCCCTTTTCTCGCATCACGACCTCAACGCCTTTATCACCAGCTACGGCTATTGGGCCATTGCGGTGATCGTGGCACTCGAAAGCATGGGTTTGCCGCTCCCCGGCGAAACGATGCTTATCCTCGGTGCGGGTTACGCTGGAGGCCACGGCGGCAGTCTCCTGCTGGTGATCCTCAGCGCGACCGCCGGTGCGATTGTCGGCGATAACATCGGCTACGCTGTGGGCCGCGAGCTTGGGGCGCGTTTTCTCCACGCATACGGTTCAAAAATCGGCCTGACGCCGAGCCGCATCAAGCTCGGCCAGTATCTGTTCATGCGCTACGGCGGGAAAGTCGTTTTTATCGGCCGCTTTATCGCCGTTCTACGTGTTCTGGCCGCGTTTCTAGCTGGCGCGAATCGCATGGCGTGGCCGCGTTTCCTCGTCGCCAATGCCGCCGGTGCGATCGTGTGGGCGACGGCCATCGGTGTTGCAGCCTATTGGCTCGGCCGGGGAATCCATCGGATCCAGGGTCCAATCGGAGTGGCGACGGTAGCTCTGGCGGCTGCGGTGGCGATATGGATCATTTTCTATCTGCGCCGGCACGAAGCGGAGATGCAGGCGGCGGCCGAGAAAGCCTTTCCAGGGCCCGCTCCATGATCTTCTTCCTGCTCCATGTGATCGCCCCTGCACCGAGAACAATCAGCTTAACGGCAAAGCGAGGAAGCAGTTATCGCTATTGCAGGCCAGCGTAGCCGTCCGGAGGGAACGGCAAATGGGTACTTCGCGTCAATATATGAGAAACTCTGCGATGCAGAGTGGTGCCCCTGCTCGCGAGACAAAATCCCCGATGCCCAGGCCATCCGAAACAGACGCAGAAATGTTCGGGCCATCGCCATCGATGCCGAAAGAGCAAATTGCCGCTGTGTTCAGCTCGCGTGTCCCGCCAAATAAGTTGTCCATTCATCCGGGATCGCGCGGGTCCTTGCCTGTGATTCTGGGAATGGCTTTTCTTTGCGCGGCGTGGCTCGGCCCGCTTCCGTCTCTTGCGCGAACCGCCTTCTCTCCGGGGATGATTACGCATCTGTCCGTCGTTGCCTTGGCCGGACCGCTCATCGGCTATGGGCTAGCCGCTTCCAGATACTCTTCCGACGAAGGCGCCGGGACGCCCTTCATTCTCCTCGTCGCCATGTTTTGCGACATGGCGGTCGTCGTCGGTTGGCATTTGCCGAGTTTGCATGATGCAGCCGCTCGATCATGGATCGTGTTCGCTATCGAGCAAATAACGTTTCTTGGAACTTCCCTGACCCTCTGGTACTTCGCATTTCAACGGCGTGAAAATATCGCCGTCGGCGCTTTCGTATTGTTCATGGTATTCATGCACATGACGATTCTAGGTTGCGTTTTAGCAATTTCGCCGCGGCTGTTTTACGATCCTGACGTCTGCCTTGGAGCATTCGGTTTTACCCCGCTCCAGGACCAAAGGGCCGGCGGCGTTCTAATGGCAAGCTGGGGAGCCGGCGCGTACCTGCTCGGTTCGGTGGCTCTCCTTTTCAGGATGATCGGAAGAATCGACGAACGCTAGCTTGAGATCAAACGCTTGATCTTCGTCAAAGCCGCCCTTGTGCCGAGTTCACTTTCCTTGATCGTGTTCCGCAGGTGGCCATCTGGAGAGATGAGGAACACCGTCGAGGTGTGGTCGATCGAATATGTTCCATCTGGCTTCGGCGTCGAAGCGCGAAAGACGCGATATTTATCGAGCGTAGCGGAGACCCTACCTGGGCTTCCTGTCAATCCGACGATCCGCGGCGAAAACGCGGCAAGATAAGCTTTAAGACGCGCTGGCGTGTCATGCTTCGGGTCGACCGTGATGAAGATCCATTGCAGCTTCCCGGCGTTTTTGCCGAGTTCTGTTATATTTTCTGCAAGCGCCGACAGGGTGGTCGGACATATGTCGGGGCATGAGGTGTAGCCGAATGTCAGTAAGCGCGGCTTGCCTTCGAACGATGCGTCAGTGAACGTCCTTCCGTTTTGGTCAACCAGCGAGAATTCGGGATCCAGAAGCGACCCGACGCTTGGCGGTGGTGCAAGATCGGAATCGAAAGCAACGCGCAGCACCATCGCCCCGACGATCAGTGCCAAGGTGGCGACAACGATCAAAGAAGATGTGTTCGCCGCCTTTAACGATGACAATTTCGCGAAACGCATGTTCATGGCGGCGGATATCTTTGCCACTCGAGCGTATGTCGTCTGAATCAATCGTTTCCGACGCGCGGGACCCCGTACGCATCAAGGACTGCGTTGATTTGCGATTTGCGCACCGAAATGGCGTGATTGAGTTCTTCCAATAACGCCGTGTCATCCTTTCGGACGCCCATGGATATCTCATACGTCAGGCCCAGATCGAGGGCTGACGGGTCGAAGAGTATCGGCGTAATTCTGAGTGCGACCGGCTGCGTTTTTGCAAAGTAGCCCGCGATCGGACCCCATACTATGCCCACGTCGATATTGCCTTTGGCCACGGCATCGATGATCGGAGCCAGGGGTGCATCCATTGAATAATCGTTTTGAACCAGGAAGCCGTGCACGTTGTTGACGATTCCTCGTCTCGTCAGATCGTGGACGGGCGGCGTGTTCACGCCGTCATTGCCGATGAGTTGGACTCCGATCCGCAACGTCTTCAACCTTGGATCATCGAACTTGGAGATTGGACGCGCATCGGCCCGTTGCACGAACGCGTAACTCGAACGGTAATAAGGCCTCGTCGGCTTCAACATGTGAAGCGATGACGGGACGCCCATGATGACGTCGCATAATCCCGAATTGAGCGTCGTGCGGATGAATCCGCGCCGTTGCGCGTGCCACGTGTACTGCACCCGTGCGCCCATCTCATCAGCGACGATCGCCGCAATGCGATTTTCAAATCCAGAGCCATCGCTCTTTGAAAATGGCAAGTTGTTCTGGTCAGCGCAGACGCGGAGTTCGCGTGCGGCGGATGGAATGGCCTGAATGACCAACAGCAGCAAAGCCAATGACCAAAAACTAGGAACGCGCGACGATTTCAAGTTTAGCAATGGATCCTCGCAGATTTGTCATTGAAGCGTATAGAGATAGGCCGCGATATCGCGCGCTTGATGTTGGCTGATGCCCATGTTCGGCATCGCGTTGCCCGGCACGATCGCCTGCGGATCTTTCAACCACCTAACCATGTTGTCCGGCGTATTCCTGAGCTTTCCCGCCAGATAAACGCGCTTTGCTATTGCGTTGAGAGGCGGCCCGACTTGCCCGTCGGCATCGGCGACGCCCGGAATCGTATGACATGTGCCACATCCGAATTTTTGAATGAGGGCGACCCCTGCGTCCGGATTGCCGCCGTTCCTGTTCGCCTGGACCGAGCTTTGTCCGCAGCCGCCGAGCGCCAAAGGGAGAACTGCAAATCCGCTGACGACATAGAAAATGAGGCGCCCGCGCAGTCTCGAATTCTGCATGGGTTCGGCGCTTACGAATCCCGCCATCGAGACTCTGTCTGTCCGCCTTCTTATGATGTGCATGGCTGCACCGCGACGTTCACGACGAAGCTGAACACGATTGCGCTGATAAACAAGGCTCCGATCAACATCCCCCAGAGCGCAAGAAAGTGCTGCCTGCCCTCACCAACCTCAGTCACGGCGCGGAAATGGCCGGTGTCGCCCGGTGTGGTCTCACGCCAGCTTCGATAGCCTTGCCACATCGCAATGGCCGTCACCGCGATCGCTATGAGGTCGATGGCGATGAATCCGGAAGGCTCAGACAGCCATCTGTGAGACGCACCCGGATGCAAACAGGCATTGCTCGCCAGGATGAATTTTAGAAAGAGATCGACGGACCAGGCAAGCGGCCCAATGATCAGGATGAAGGCGAGGAACGCCATATTGTTGAGACTCGGCGAGAATGGCGCCTTTCTTACGGTGGTTTCTTTCATGTTCGACCCATCAGATAGGGCGTTATGTAGAAGGTGAAAAAGACGGCGAGCCAGATCACGTCGATAAAATGCCAGTAGATGGCTCCGATCGAAACGTAGGAGTGGCGATGAGGCCCGAAGTACCCACGCCAGCTCCAAATGAAGATGGACAGCAGGATCAGGAGTCCGACCGCAACGTGCACCATGTGAAAGCCCGTTATCGTGAAATAGAGCGAGCCGTAGGTGCCGGATTGAATCGAGAAGGTCTTGTCGTGCCACTCGAAGAATTGAACCGTGATGAATATCAATCCCAATATGATCGCGGCCGCAATCCCCAACAGCTCTTCGGTGGTGTTGCCGCGTCTGGCCCCGCGTTCTCCAAACCAGATTGCGCCGCTGCTTACGAGAAGCACGATCGTATTGGGCAGCGCCAATAGAAGGCTGGGGAGTTCGCGCGGCCAGGGGTGCACGTGCGGCTGTGCGGCAATGTAATAGT
>JAICLG010000215.1 GCA_025927515.1 Hyphomicrobium sp. | reverse complement strand
CGGCCGCATCATCGACTATCTGCGCCAGCAGGGCGTCAAAGCGACGTTCTTTGCGGGCGGAAAATGGATGGCGTCCCACCAGACCCGCACCGAACAGCTCATGCTCGATCCGCTGTTCGAAATCGGCAATCACACCGAGACGCACGCAAACCTCAGGCTGCTGACACCAGCAGCGGTACGGCAGGAAGTACTGGCGCCCCAGAAGGTTTATGAAGATACACGCGCACGCCTTGCGACGAACCAGTGCGTGGCATCTTCACCGAGCGCAATGAGCAGCATTCCCGAGCAACCGAGGCTGTTCCGGTTTCCGTACGGTGCTTGCAATGCGGCTTCGATGAAGGCTGTAAACGATGCAGGCATGTTGGCGATCCAATGGGACGTCGCGACCGGCGATCCCGATCCACACATCTCGGCCGCAAGGATTGCCGAGGCGATGGTGAACGAGGCCAAGCCCGGCTCGATCATCGTCAGTCATGCGAACGGACGCGGATGGCACACCGCCGAGGCACTGCCGATCGCCATTCCGAAGCTCAAAGCCAAGGGATATAAATTCGTCACCGTCAGCGAGCTTATCGCCATGGGCAAGCCTGTGATCACAACGGAGTGCTACGATCGCAAGCCCGGCGATACCAACCGCTACGATTTCTTCTGGGTCTTGCACCGGTCCTTGAATGCGAATGCTAAGACTTCAAAAATGGCATCGGTTCATCCAATGCGCACCCGAAACTTCAAGCGAAGGACTTGGGGAAACACGAAGGTCATACGCAGCGGCGCCGTAAAGTCTCCCAACACGACAAATTGACGTGAGTAGCTTGAGCCGAGGGACCATTCAACTTCCTGGCGTGACGTTTGAGCCCCTGTCGCGAGCCACAGCGGAGATGCTCGCACCACAGCTGGCCAATATCGATCCTTGGGCGCGTTACCATTATACGCCCGCGGCGCTCGCGAGTTTTCTCGCTGCCGGGGAAGCCGATGCCCCTCGTTACGCGATTGCCGTCGGTCGCGCGATCGCGGGCGCCGTCTGCATCAGAAAGAATTGGTTGCGCGGGCCGTACCTGCAATTTCTCGGCATCCTGCCACCCTATCAAAGCCAGGGCATCGGAAGTTCTGTCCTGAACTGGTTTGAAAGCCAAGCACGCGAGGTGGGCGCTCAAAACCTCTGGATCGCGGCTTCCGAATTCAACGTGCGCGCTCTGTCGTTCTATGAGAGACATGGGTATGGCCGCGTTGCCGTCCTTACCGATCTCGTAGTCGAGGGCAGTTCCGAGATCCTGCTACGAAAGCGCCTTCCGCGCTCTTGACGTTCGCCTCCTTATACTTTGCTGCGAGATGCCAGCGCGGCGTGGGTTGGCGCGTTTCAGAGGAAGATCAGGGAAGGCAAGAGAAATATTTTGCCGTTCCCATTGTGCACTGCGCTTTCCGGTTTGCGGCCGGAACATGGCGCCTTCGTGGAACGATCGTGCCGCGATGGAAATGGCGAATTTCCTTAATGTATCTGGCGACGTACCAGGCGGCGAAATTTTCGCGCGAGCGAGGAACGAGCAGCCTCGCGCGAGGTTCATCTCATCGACAGTCCGCAGAGAGGTGGGCAAGCCGAGACTGTATCTCTGCATTGCAAAATGCTTTTCTCTTGTCAGCGACGCTCGCCGCTGATTAGCCTCGATAGGCATACAGAAGAAGTCGGACGCGAAATCCATACCCTCTCATGGAGAGGCGACGACAGGACGATGCAGGTGAGTTTCAACCCTCTGCTCTTCTGTCATTTGGTTTCGTAATAGCGGTCGTGCTCGGAATAATCTGAGGACGACCACTGGGAGGAACGCCTGAAACAGTAAACCCGCACCAATCGCTCCAAGGAGCCAACGAGACGGGGAGCTTTCCAGGAGACCGGCGCGAGCCAAATGACCATCGGCGCGGCACTGCGGTGCACGCGCCGATTTTTTATTCGCGCATAGACTGCGCGCGATTACGCCGCTTCTTCTGCCGTTGCGGACTGCCGGTCGTAATTCAGAACCGGTGATAGCCACCGTTCGGTTTCCGCAATCGTCCAGCCCTTGCGCGCCGCATAGTCTTCGACCTGATCGCGCTCAACTTTGCCGACGCCGAAATAGTGGCTGTCGGGATGCGCGAAGTAGAGGCCAGAGACGGAAGCCCCAGGCCACATCGCATAGCTTTCCGTCAACTCGATCCCGGCGGAGTTCTGCACGTCCATCAAACTCCAAATCGACGCTTTTTCGGTGTGATCAGGTTGCGCCGGATAACCGGGCGCCGGACGGATGCCCTGATACTTTTCATGGATCAGATCGTCGTTCGTGAGCTTTTCGCCCTTCGCGTAGCCCCAAAGTTCTTTGCGAACCTTTTGGTGCAACGCTTCGGCAAAAGCTTCTGCAAAGCGATCGCAGAGGGCCTTGGCGATGATCCGGCTATAATCGTCGGTTTTTTTAATATGACGCGCTATTGCCTCGTCCTCGCCGAGGCCAGCCGTTACCGCGAACGTGCCGATGTAATCGGCGATACCGGTGTCATTGGGTGCGATAAAATCGGCGAGCGCCAGATGCGCGCGATTGCGCGAAGGATCACGGGCGATTTGCTGGCGCAGCGTGTGCAGGGTTAGAATTTTTGAACTTCGCGTGTCGTCGGCGTAGACATTGATGTCGTCACCGACGGCATTCGCGGGCCAAAAACCGACGACCCCCGACGCGGTGACCCATTTCTCCTCGACCATCCGCTTCAGCAAGGCCTGCGCATCATCGAAAAGCTTCTTGGCTTCGGCACCGACTTTGTTGTCCGTCAGAATCTGCGGATAACGTCCGGCAAGTTCCCAAGCCTGGAAGAATGGCGTCCAATCGAAATAGGGAACGAGCGACGCCAAGCTGTAATTCGGAAACGTGCGCGCACCGAGGAAGCTCGGCTTTACGGGCTTAAATGCGCTCCAATCGATTTTGAACCTGTTGTCCCGCGCTGCCTTGAGGGTGATACGCTGCTTGCGCTCCTCATTCGCAAGATGGGTCTGGCGCACCTTGGCGTATTCGGCCTTTACGTTTTCGACGAAGGGGCCTTTCTCGGTATCCGACAGCAGCTTGGAAACCACGCCGACGGCGCGGCTGGCATCAAGCACGTAGACGGACTGGCCGCGGCGGTAGTTCGGATTGATCTTGACGGCGGTATGCACCTTGCTCGTCGTCGCGCCGCCGATGAGCAGCGGGCAGGAGAAGCCTTCACGCTCCATTTCGGCTGCAACGAAGCACATCTCGTCGAGCGACGGCGTGATGAGGCCGGAAAGGCCGATCATGTCGACCTTCTCTTTCTTTGCGGTCTCGAGAATTTTTGCCGAGGAAACCATCACGCCGAGGTCGATCACCTCGTAATTGTTGCACTGGAGAACAACGCCGACGATGTTCTTCCCGATGTCGTGGACGTCACCCTTCACGGTCGCCATCAGGATCTTGCCGGCCGACGGCATCTGATCGAGGCCGGACGCTTTCTTCTCCGCTTCAAGGAACGGCTGCAGATAGGCGACCGCCTGTTTCATCACGCGCGCCGACTTGACGACTTGCGGCAAAAACATCTTGCCGGCCCCGAAAAGGTCACCGACGATGTTCATGCCCGCCATCAGCGGCCCCTCGATGACGTGCAGGGGCTTCTCGGCCTTGGCTCGCGCTTCCTCCGTGTCGATCTCGATGAAGTCGGTGATGCCGTGCACGAGCGCGTGCGACAGACGATCCTCGACGGAGGCTTCGCGCCAAGAGAGGTCTTTCTCCTTGGCTTTGGCGCCGCCTTCGCCCTTGAACTTCGGCGCGGCCTCGAGAAGCCGGTCCGTCGCGTCAGGCCGCTTATTGAAGATCACGTCCTCGCACAGATCGCGCAGTTCCGTCGGAATGTCATCGTAGAGCGTCAGCTGACCGGCGTTGACGATGCCCATGTCCATGCCGGCCTGGATGGCATAGTAGAGAAACACCGAGTGCATCGCCTGGCGCACCGGCTCATTGCCGCGAAACGCGAACGACAGGTTCGAAACGCCGCCTGAAATGTGAGCGAGCGGCATCTTCTTCTTGATTTGACGCGCCGCTTCAATGAAGGCGATGCCATAACCATTGTGCTCTTCGATGCCTGTCGCGACAGCGAAAATGTTCGGATCGAAAATGATGTCTTCGGGTGGAAAGCCAATCTTCTCGGTCAGCAGCTTGTAGGCCCGCTCACAAATCGAGACTTTGCGCTCGACGGTGTCGGCCTGCCCCTCCTCGTCGAAGGCCATCACGACCACCGCCGCACCGTAGCGGAGAACTTTGCGCGCATTCTCCAGGAACGGCCCCTCGCCTTCCTTCATGCTGATCGAATTCACGATCGGCTTGCCCTGCACGCATTTGAGGCCGGCTTCGATGACGCTCCACTTGGAGCTATCGATCATGATCGGCACGCGCGAGATATCGGGCTCGGACGCAATCAGATTGAGGAACGTCGACATTGCCTTCTCGGAGTCGAGCAGGCCCTCGTCCATGTTGACGTCGATGATCTGGGCGCCCGCCTCGACCTGCTGGCGCGCCACTGCGAGGGCTCCGGCATAATCGTTTTGCTCGATGAGCTTGCGGAATTTGGCTGAACCCGTGACGTTCGTCCGCTCACCGATGTTGATGAACGATTGCGCGGCATTAGCTGTGGTCATTTCTGATATCCTTGACGAAATGCGCCCTTCATCGGCTTAGCAGGAAGTCCAAGTCCCTCACCTGCCCTGCGGGCATCCTCTCCCGTTCCGGGAGAGGAAGAATGTCCTCCTCTTCCTTCTCCCTTGGGGAGAAGGTGCCCCGCAGGGGCGGATGAGGGGCTAAGTCTTCGCGTGGCGATCGCGACTATTTCGTCGAGTACACCGCCCGCGTTCGATTTGAGGTCCGCATTCCAAATGCGATGGACGCGATAGCCGAGGCCGTTGAGATGCCGCGCTCTTGCAGCGTCTGCTTCCATTTGATCTAGCGCACCATGATACGATCCATCGAGTTCGAGGATCAATCGAGCTGCCTCGCATAGAAAATCTGCAACGTATGGACCGCACGGAACTTGCCTGCGAAATTTCAGCCCGTTCAATCGGCGATCGCGCAGTCTCGCCCATAGCAGACGTTCGTCGT
>JAICLG010000063.1 GCA_025927515.1 Hyphomicrobium sp. | reverse complement strand
TGTCGGCCGCGGCCAGCGCCTCGCGTCCCCAATCGCCGCTGAAGGCGTCGCCCAAGACGATCGTGCGCCGCTTCGTTTCGGGCGAGGCGCGGGTCAGGACATCCAGGGCCGCGAATGACAGGCGGCCCCCGGCGAGCGGCAGCCCCTTCCACGCGGGGATCTCGGCTTCATCAACGGCACGGTGCTGCGTGCGATCCCAGAAGATTGCCGTGGGTTGCAGATAGATTGAACGTTTCATCAGCGAGAACACTCTCCGTGCCGGCCCTCAAGTCGCGATCCACTTCTCCCCTTCCCCTGGCGAGAAGGGGTGGCAGTAAAGCGGAGAGAGATAATCGAATTGTTCATCCGCTGCCCAGTCATTCGAAACTTCCAACGGTTCGCTAGGATCTTCACCCCACCCCTAGCCCCTCCCATCAAGGGGAAGGGAATTCTTTAAAACCGCTATAGCCAGTCCGATCGCATACGAAGAGGACTTGCTGGTACTGGCCATATCGGTGGAGGTCGGATTCAAACGAAAGCGGCCGCGAAATTATCGCGGCCGCTCCACAATTGATAGCAGGTCGCCAAGGCTCAGCCCTGCGGCTGCGGCTCGGGTCCGATATCTATGCCGCCGGTTGGCTCACCACGCGGACGTGGCGGCTGGCGGCCGGCAGACGGAACTGCCGATCCAGCGGGGCCCTTGGAACCGTCGTCATCGTTGCGGCGGACGATTTTATCGCCGCGCAGGATAGCCTGGCATTCCTCGCCCGTGATCGTTTCGTACTCCATCAAAGCTTGAGCCATGGTCTCAAGCTCGGCCTTGTGCTGCGTCAGCACTTCCCAGGCGGTCTTTTCGCCTGTCGTCACGATACGCCGCGTCTCTTCGTCGATGAGCTTGGCGGTTTCCTCGCTCATGTTCTGCTGCTGCGTGATCGAATGGCCGAGGAACACTTCCTGCTGGTTCTCCGAGTAGAGCAGCGGACCGAGCTTGTCGCTCATGCCCCATTCGGTGACCATCTTCTTGGCGATGTTCGTCGCCTGGCTGATGTCGCTCGACGCGCCGGTATTCAGATGCTCGCGGCCGTAGATGATCTGCTCGGCGACGCGGCCGCCGAAGGCCATCGCGATCTTGCCTTCGCACCATTGCTTGGAATAGCTGAGGCGATCGCGCTCCGGCAAACTCATGGTCACGCCCAGCGCGCGGCCGCGCGGAATGATCGTCACCTTGTGCAACGGATCGTTGCCCGGCACGACCATATTGACGATCGCATGACCGGCCTCGTGGTAGGCGGTCGCGAGCTTTTCTTCCTCCGTCATGGCCATGGTTTTGCGCTCGGCGCCCATCATGACCTTGTCTTTGGAGTCCTCGAACTCGGCCTGCGTCACGAGCCGCTTGTTGCGACGGGCGGCCAACAGCGCCGCCTCATTGACGAGGTTGGCGAGATCGGCGCCCGAGAAGCCCGGCGTTCCGCGTGCAATGACTTTCGGATCGACGTCGGGCGCCAGCGGCACCTTCTTCATGTGAACGCGCAGGATCTTTTCGCGGCCAATCACGTCCGGGTTGGGCACGACGATCTGGCGATCGAAGCGGCCGGGGCGCAGCAACGCGGGATCGAGCACGTCGGGACGGTTCGTCGCCGCGATGATGATGATGCCTTCATTGGCCTCAAAGCCGTCCATCTCGACGAGCAACTGGTTGAGCGTCTGCTCGCGCTCGTCATTGCCGCCGCCGAGACCGGCGCCGCGATGACGGCCGACGGCGTCGATTTCGTCGATGAAGATGATGCACGGCGCGTTCTTCTTCGCCTGCTCGAACATGTCGCGCACGCGGCTGGCGCCGACACCGACGAACATCTCGACGAAGTCGGATCCGGAGATCGTGAAGAACGGCACGTTGGCTTCGCCCGCGACGGCGCGCGCGATCAGAGTCTTACCGGTACCCGGAGGGCCGACCAGCAAGCAGCCGCGCGGAATGCGGCCGCCGAGGCGCTGAAACTTCTGCGGGTCGCGAAGGAATTCGACGATCTCTTCCAGGTCGGCCTTGGCTTCGTCGACACCGGCGACGTCCTCGAACGTCACGCGGCCATGCCGCTCGGTCAAAAGTTTGGCGCGCGATTTGCCAAAGCCCATAGCGCGACCGGATCCTGACTGCATCTGGCGCATGAAAAAGATCCATACGCCGATGAGAAGCAGCATCGGGAACCAGCTCAGCAGAATGCTCGTTATCGACTGCACTTCATCCTCTGAAGGCCGGGCTTTGAATTTCACACCCTTTTCGCGCAGACGCGTGACGAGATTCGGATCTTCCGGGGCGTAGGTCGAAAATGCAGCCTCACTACCCGATGCGTCGCGTTTCGTTCCGGTAATGCGATTTCCAGCTATGACGGCTTCCGACACAGTACCTTTATCGACTGCATCGAGGAATTCGGAATATTGAATTTCGTTCGTGTGCCGCGTCTGGCTCGGATTGCTCACCAGATTATACAGGGCGAGGAGCAGGACGAACAGCGCCGCCCAGATCGCAAGTTTCTGATAATTAGGGTTCATTTGGTTCCCTGATGACGCCAGGCGCACAAGACGCGCTCTGGGCTTCGGCAGGCCGTCAGGCGCCGAATTGCGAGTTTAACATAGGGGGCGGAGCACATCCGCACAAGCTGGGCATCAACCCGCACGGGCAGTCCCGTACAAGATGCGGCTAAATGTTTAATAAGAGGAAGAAAGCGCCAAAATCTTGAGCCTGCAACCGGATTCTTCCACGGAAGGGCCGGAGGCGAGCGAGAACGGGGCGAGTGAGGGTACCGCAATCAGATCCCCACCGCGCCAGAACGACGGCAGGGCGTGCGTTGCCCTGGCCGGCGGCCGGCGGCCGCGAGCGAGACGGCTTGCGATCTTCAAATAGTCAACAGAACCTAATGGTTTGATCCGTACCGGCCCTCGTGCGTCCGGCGTGCGACTAACGATAAAGCGGTCATCCCAGGTGCGGCTTTCGCCCGGCGAAAGGTCGAACTCGGCCTGGGTGAGACGTCCGGCCTCGCGCCACACGCGGATGAAGCGGCCGCCGCTCGAAATCATGGCCCCGCCGAGCGTCGCAGTGCGCTTGCCTTCCGATTGCAGGCGCGCCGCGAGGTCCTCGATCTCGGAAAGCTGCGGCTTTTGGCTCGCGCCTCCGTATCGGACGATGAGATGCGCGAGCACTCTTTGGCGGAGGAGGCTTGGCCCCTCGCGAAAGGCGGCAGTTTTCAAGGATGCGAAGACGTCGTTGCCGAAAGAGAGATCGAGCGTCGCGATGAAGCGGCTTTCGGCGTAGCGCAGCGCCGCCTCGGCTTCACCCAGGCGCCGCGCCGAGGTCGCGAGCGCAGCCGACGTAATCCCGGCGGCGTCGAGCGCCGGAAGGAGTTGGCGAACACGCGCGCGCTCATAACGCCCATCTTCATTGGTCGGGTCATTAAAGAAACGAACGCCGCGCGCTTCGACCGTGGCGATGAGACGCGATTTCGAGAACGTCAGAAATGGCCGGACGAGCCGGATTTGCGAACCCTCAGCAAGCGGACGCTCTGCGGCCATGGCCGCAAGCCCGGCAACGCCTGCTCCGCGCGCGAGGCGCATCGTAAACGTCTCGGCCTGGTCGTCGAGGTGATGTGCGGTGACAACGGCGACGCGTTCCGTGGGGAAGCTTCGCGCGTACTCTTCAAGCAGCCGATAGCGCGCGGATCGCGCGGCGGCGGCGATGCCAGTTGCGGGCTTTTCGCCGGTCCACCGAAGCGTTGTATGCGATAGACCAAGACGCCGAGCTTCGCTCGCAACGAACTCTGCCTCGGCCGCGGATTCAGCGCGAAGGCCATGATCGATCGTTGCTACTGAAAGCAGTGGCGCTCCCTTGCCACTTCGCGCAAAGCATTCGGCTGCAAGGACGAGCAGCGCCATGCTGTCAGGTCCGCCGGAAACGGCCAGGATAGCGTGGTCAAACGCCGCGATGCGCGCGAAGGCGTCTTTCGCCTCGGACAGCGCAATCGGCAACTGCGCTTCATGTGTCATCACGCCGTAAACTCTACTCGTCGGACCCTACTGGCAACCGACACGCTGGCGCTCGCTCTGTGCACGCGCCTTGACGCTTTGAGGCGCGGTCGGAAACTTGCTTAGCAGTTCCCCGAACGAGGCGCAGGCTGCATCCTTCTGGCCAAGACGGTCGAGCGACATTGCAAGCTTCAGAAGATTATCAGGCGCTTTCGGACTTTGCCCATAGGTCTGATAGCCTTTGAGGAAGGCGCTCGCGGCGGCCTTGTATTCGCCGCGCACGAAATGCGTCTCGCCCAGCCAGTACTGGGCATTTCCCGACAGCGCGTTGTTGGGAAATTTCTTCAGAAACTCGTCGAAGGCTGTTTCTGCCGCGCCGTAATCGCGCTGCAGGAGATAGCCGTAGGCCGTTTCGTAAAGCTGTTTGGGATCGTTACTCGTGTCGCTCGCGGGAGCCAAAGCAGCCGTGGCAACGGGCGCCGCCACCGGCGATGCGGCTTGCCCGCGCGTTGCTGGCGCATTTTCTGAGCGCGCGGCGTCGTTGTTCAGAAGGCCACCGATAGCGTCATTGCCCGGCGAAACGGTTGTTGAACCGAAGCCCGGAGTCGGTGCGGAAGCGGACTGCGCCTGCGGGTAGTCTCCCTGGCCGGCGGCCGCCGTCTCGGTGGACGGCGCAATCTCCGAACGGTGCGGCATGCCGCCAAGACTGCGCACCTGATCTGAGAGTTGCTGAACCTGCGTCGTCAACGCACGAACCTGGGTTTCGAGACCCTCGATGCGTGCCGCATCGCCGTCGCCCCCAGCTGCCGATGCGGGGAACGGTGCCGGTGCCGAGCCGCCGTTCTTTGCGAGCGTCTCAAGCGTGCCGACGACGACCTGCATGTCGATAAGCTGTTCTTCGAGCGTTTCGACTCGCGCCTGCAATCCCGTACTCGGCGCCGCGGCAGCGGCCGGGGCGGCTGCGGCTTTCGCCTTCGATTGCGCCACAGCCGGCGTGACAGCCAGTAGCAGCGTCAGCGCTGCCGCCGAAAACCCGCATACGGTTCGAACCCGGTTAAGCTTAGCCATCCTTCGGCTCTGCTCCGTGTGATTCCTTGAGATTTCGAATTCCATTCAACAACGCTAGGCAATTTCCGCTTGAGCGAATGTCAAACGCCGTCGTGCGCCCGATGTCGAGCAAAATCAAATAAAGAGTCACCGGCTTTCTCTGCCGGCTCGGCGATTGAGTCGCGCGATCGCATCATTGCGGCATTTCGCTCGATACGCCCGCTTCGGCGGCAGAAGGCACCATGGACGTCTCCGAGCCGTCGGTCCGCTGGATGCTCGACCGTCGCGGTTCGCGGTCCCGCAAGTCATTAATGAAAACTTCCGCGTTGCGATTCTCGGCCCGGCACAAAGGCGTCGAGCACTGCGCCAGGCGGTCTTCGTTCCCTGCCGCCCTGACGTTGATTCGTGCGGGATCGAGGCCTGCTTTGATAAGGAGATCGCGCACGGCTTCGGCTCGCTCACGTGAGAGCGTCTTAGCGGCGTGACGATCGTCGCCGTCGTCGGCGCGGCCGATAACGGTCACTTTCAGATTCGGGCGTACCTTGAGCCAACGCGCCTGATTCCCGATGATGCTTCGCGCGCGGCCTCCGAGCGTTGCGCTGTTTTCGGCGAAGAAGACGCGATCGCCGACGCTGATGAGAAAGGCGTGGCGGTACTGCATCGTGCGTTCTGCTTCATCAGCGCGAATCGCGGCGCGTTCTTCCTCGTCATTGTCATGATCCAGAGCCGCCAGCGCGCGCCTCGCACGCGACGCTTCCGGTGAAGCCGGATAAAGTGCGATGATCCTTTGAAAAAATTTACGTGCCGAATCGGAGGCGTGATCGGCCGCGGCGTCCATGCCGTCGAGCAAAAGTTCCGCCGGCGTTTCACCATTGGCACCGTTGTCCTCTTCCGCGATCGCCGACAAAGGAAATGCGAGCATGAAAGCGAATACCGCCGACACGACGCCAAGCACGATTTTCGAAGAGTACGGTTTGTACATTGTCGGGCACGGGAATTGAATTTCCCGGCCGTTATGATCATCCAATTGGGCCAAACTTTGCCGAATTGTGACGTGTCACGAGCTATTCGTGCATGTGGCTAATAAGCCCCATGACATCGTCCGAAATTCAATCTGCGAAACTAGGCCCCGAGCGTCAGCGCTGGCTTACGACACCGCCGCTGTTGAGCACTGTCTGCGCGCGGCGATTCTGCGACCAGCATGAAATGTCGTTGCAGACTGCGACCGGCCGTTCCTTGCCGTAGGAGATCGTCCGAATCCGAGCTCCGTTGATGCCGTGCTGAGAAAGGAAATTGCGCACCGTCGTCGCGCGCCGGGCGCCGAGCGCGATATTGTATTCGCGCGTTCCGCGTTCGTCGGCATGGCCTTCGATGGTGATCGCATACTGCGGATACTGCTGCAGCCACTGAGCCTGCTTGACCAGCGTTTGCTGCGCTTCCGGCGTCAGATCGATCGAGTCGGTCGAGAAGTAGACGATGTCGCCGACGTTCTGCGTGAAGTCGCGCTGCGATCCGGGCGTCGCGGCACCGTACTTGCCGCTCAAGGCGTCGGGCTGCAACTCTTTATTGCTGGCGCATGCGCCGAGAGTCGCCGCAAGAATCGAAACGGCGGCGAGGCGCAGCCCTAAGCTCCGCGCAATCGTTGCCAGCATTTCGTTTGTCCCTTTCGTCTCGACTGCAACTCTCGGGCAAGCCACATATCGTTTTATTCGCCGGTAAGAGGCAGCCGCTCGTGCTCTAAGCATTTAGTGGAGCGTTCAGCCGAAAATGTGGCCAATTCCGCGGATTCACAGTGAATTCACATCCATTGTAAGACCGGATTATTACAGGCCTGGGCGTACCGTCAGCCTGCCGACGATCAGTAGCATCGCGCCGTCATTGTGCGTGTGCGACCAATTCGATTCGTGCGAGCTTATCCCAGCCGCAAAATCCCGCCATCATCGGGATATAGTTCAGGCTTGGTTTTCCTCGATATTCACGCCGCCTCGTGACGAGGGGAAACCAAGGCCTAAAAAGCTCAAGACCGAGATGATGACGAGAGAATCGCCCGCAGCTCGGCCTTGAAGATAGGTATGAAAAACGCAGCACTCAGAAGACAGGCAGTACTTTAGAGTACAGCCTGCTTCGAAGCGACCGCCCCAACAAGCCTTGACGACTGATGCTCGAGTTTTCGGCATGCACCGAGAGCAACAGCAGGCAACGCCGTAATGAGAACGATTGCGCTCTTCACGAGTCGTGTCCTTTGAGTTCCAAACAGTCCGCTATTAGCGAACAGCCTGGCTGCTAGCGGTAGGACCGCCGAGCTTCAAAGGAACATGCTCAGCTTCACGACGGCATGCGCCAAGCGCAATAGCCGCGACAACCGCTGACAAAAGGATCAGCCCCTTCACACCCTGCATGGTCATATCTCCTGATACGATTCCGGCAAAAGCCGTACTCTGGGGTACCGGCAGGCCGTGCAGCGATCAAGGAGAGAGGCGACAAATGCCAAGTTTTCCAATCCGATAGATGCGAAAATGCAACGACGGCGCGTGTGAGAAAGTCAACACTTTCCGGAACTCCGGATTAGTCTCCAAGCCCTTGTTTTAACCATGTATTTTCGCACCCGATGAACTTTGCTCACCGGTGCGCGGCGTGGCGTTCGTAAATAAGGTGTTAATTGAGAAGCGGTGACCAAGCCGGATCGGAAGCGAAGGATGGCGTCGTCACCTTGCGCTCGTTGTAGCCGGTGATGTCGACCGAAAAAATATGCGGTCCGCCATTGTTGGCCTGCGAGTCGCGCCAGAACATAAGAACCCGACCGTTGGGAGCCCACGTCGGCCCTTCGTTATGAAAGCCCTCGGTCAAAACGCGCTCGCCCGAACCGTCAGGCTTCATGACGCCGATGAGGAACTGACCTCCGGTCTGCTCGGTGAAGGCGATGTAATCACCCCGGGGCGACCAGACAGGCGTCGAGTAGCTGCCGCCGCCCTGCGAGATTCGATGCACACCCGAGCCGTCGGCGTTCATCACATAAAGCGCTTGCGAGCCATCGCGGTCGCTTTCAAAAACGATCTGGGCTCCGTCTGGCGAATAGCTCGGGCTCGTGTCGATGCCTGGAGACTGGGTGAGTCGCCGCGGCTGGCGCGTCCGGAGGTCCATTTCAAAGATGCTGGAGTGGCCGTCCGGCGTTCCAAGACTCATGATCACCTTTTGCCCGTCGGGGGAGAATCGCGGCGCGAAGGTCATTCCGGGAAAATTACCGACGAGCTCACGCCGCCCCGTCTCAAGGTTCATGATGAAAACCTTGGGCTGGTCGGTTGTATAGGACATGTAGGTGATTTCCTGATTCGTCGGAGAGAACCGGGGCGTCAGTACCAATTCCTTCCCCTGCGTCAGGAGACGGACGTTGGCACCGTCCTGGTCCATGATCGCGAGCCGCTTGACGCGATTCTGCGCAGGGCCGGTCTCGTCCACGAAGACGATGCGGGTATCGAAATAGCCCTTCTCGCCCGTCAGCCGTTCGTAGACGCTGTCGGCGATCATGTGGGCGATGCGCCGCCAGTTCTGCGCTGACGTCGAAAAGCGCTGACCGGTGAGCTGTTTTCCGGTCGCGACGTCCCACAGCCGGAACTCGGCGCCGACGCGGCCGTCGCCGCCGTTGACGACGCGCCCGACGACCAGGGCATCGGCCTGGATCGAACGCCAGTCCCCGAACCGCGGCGCAGCGTTGACGTCTCTAATCTGTTCGAGAAACGAAGCGCGATCGAGCGGGCGAAACAAACCCGAGCGTTCGAGGTCGGCCTGCAGCACATCCGAGATGTTGTTCGCCATCTGCTGATCGTCGCCCAGGAACACCGGTATGGCGATCGGAATTGGCGCAATCGTACCTTCCGTCTGCGTCCCCTTCAGCTGGGCTCGGGCCGGGCTCGCCATTGCACAGGTAAGAGAAACACCGAGGATGGCCAGACAGACGAAGGCAAGCGTCTGGTTCAGGCAATGGTTCCGCATCATACTTGGCATCTCATCTGTCTGTGGATCGGACGGCTTGGGATCGGATCGTATATCAGGTGATTGTTCGGGTGCTTCGCATCGCGGTCGATTGAAGCAACTTTTGGGCGTTCACAACATTTGGCGCGGATCGAAGGTCCAGTCGATGCTCTTCCAAGCGTTGTATTTGTCAGGTGGCAACCTGAACGGCGAGCACATTTTCACGGCCCTTACGGCCGCCTCGGTATAAACTTGGCCCGCCGTCGTCGGCGGCGCGGACGTTACGCGGGGTTCGCCAATGACGCTGCCGTCGGGATTCAAATCCCAATGCAGTTCGACCACCGGAACTTCCTCGCCGCCGCCCGTGCCCGGAGGCCGCCAA
Organism: Hyphomicrobium sp.; assembly: GCA_025927515.1. GTDB lineage: Bacteria > Pseudomonadota > Alphaproteobacteria > Rhizobiales > Hyphomicrobiaceae > Hyphomicrobium_B. Next base: position 3,632 of record JAICLG010000063.1, on the reverse strand, counting down.
CAGCCATTGAGCTGTGATTTGATCATGCCTTTCAGCATATCCTGCTCGCGCAGGGATAAAACGGTGTCGGTTCCGGTCGCCGTTCCGGCGTCCTTGCCGATTTTATCGACCTTGGAACTCGAACCGGACGCCTGCTCGCCTTTCTTTCTCGGATCCTTATCGAGGAGGGCCTTCTGCGGCGCATCATCGGGAGCATTGTCGAGGATGGAGGCGATCCTGCTCGGGTCGAATTTTTTCTTCGCGGCTGCAGCCTTTTTCCGGGCTTCCTCGCGCTTCTTTTTCTTCAGCTCGGCGATGCGCTTTTTCTTTGCGGCTTCCTCGGCTTTCTTCTTGGCCTCAGTTTTCTTCTTGGCTTCTTCCTCGGCTTTTTTCTTCGCCTCTTCCTCGGCCTTCTTCTTGGCTTCTTCGGCCTGACGCTGCTCTTCGAGCTTCTGCTCCATGAGCTTTTTATCGTCAGGCGTCGGACCCGGCGCCTCCGCGGGAGGTGGCGGCGTTTCCTCTAACTTCTTCGCAATGGGATCAGGCGCCGGCTTCGGCTGCTCGGCGGCTTTCGGAGACTCTGCCGGCGGCGGCGGCTCCGCTTCGGGCGGCGGCTCAGCCTTTGCAACGTCCTGCTGTTCGGACGGCGGCGGCGGAGGTGGCGGCGCGTTGTCCGGTTTCTTGGTGTCGTTCTTGCTGTCGTCGGGTTTGGGCTCGTCCTTCGCCTTCGTCTCGAGGTTCTTCGCGTCCTCGCTGCCCTTCTTCAACCGCAGGAACTCCGACGGCGTGATCAGGTCGGCCGAAATAGCCGGCGTGTCAGGCGTCATCGGAGGAATGGAGCGCATGGAGAAAAGCGCCCACCCGAGCAGCGCGGCGTGGAAGATTAAGGACAGAACAAGTCCGAAGGGCACGGCTAAGTGCCTCCCTTCTCCTGATCGAGAACGAACGACAGCTTCTTGAACCCGCCGTCGTTAATGCGTCCCATCACCTTCATGACGATGCCGTATGGAACGCCTCTATCGCCGCGCACGAAAATCGTTTCGTCGTAGCCATTCTTCGAGATGGCTTTGAGCTTCGTCGCAAGATCATCGAGGCTGATCTGCGTATCGCCGATGAACACATCGCCGTTGACTTTCACGGTGACCGCGATGGGCTCCTGCTTCGGCGTTGGGATTTGCTGTCCCTTCGCCTCGGGCAAATCAACGGGAATGCCGACTTGAAGAAGCGGCGCCGCGACCATGAAGATGATCAAGAGCACGAGCATCACGTCGACCATCGGGGTGACGTTGATCTCGCTCATCGGGGCGTGCCGGCCTCGGCGTCCGCGCCCGCGTCCGCCGCCTCCACCCATTTTTACGCTTGCACCCATGTGATCAGGTCCTCACGTCGATCTGACGCGATACGATCGCGGCGAACTCGTCGGAGAAAGCATAGAGACGCTGCGAGATTGCAGAGGAATCGGCGGAAAATTTGTTATAAAAGATGACCGCGGGGATAGCGGCCATCAAGCCGAGCGCCGTCGCGAAAAGCGCTTCCGCGATGCCCGGCGCAACGACGGCCAGCGATGTATTCTTCGATACGGCGATCGACTGGAAGCTCGTCATGATGCCCCAGACCGTTCCGAACAAGCCGACGAACGGCGCGGTCGAGCCGACGGTCGCAAGAAATAGAAGCCGTCGGTCCAAACGCTCCATCTCCCGGCTGATCGTAACGTCCATCACCTTCTCGACGCGCAACTGAATGCCACCGAGCGCGCGGATGTTGCCTTCGACCGAACGCTTCCATTCGCGCATCGCCGCGACGAACAAAGCCGCCATCGTGATCGTGCGGCCGCGCGAAAGATTGGCATAAAGTTCATCAAGCGACTGTCCGGACCAGAAGAGCTGCTCAAAGCGATCGCTTTCGACGCGCGCGCGGCGGAACGCCAACAGCTTTTCGAAGATGATCGCCCAGGACCACACCGATGCGAGGCCAAGGCCCGTCATCACGACCTTGACGACGATGCTCGCCTGAAGAAACAACTCGATAAAAGAAAACCCAGCCGCATTGACCGGGGCAACGACGCCTTGAGCGACATCCGCGGGATTCATTTCACCATCCATGTCGAAGAACTGCGGCACCCGTGAGGGCGCGCGTAAGATTTGCTGTCAGATCCGCAACGGCGATCGCGCGCCGCGGGCTCGCTCGCGATTGCGTTTGACGGTGTGATGACGTGTACCCCGGCAGCCATGCCCCGCCGCATGTGCTTCTCTTTGATCAGAGCTTTCGCCGTGCAATATGACCAAACAAGGGCTTTTTTACCGCGGCCGTGATGGCGCATGGCGCGGTTTATCCACCTAAAAATCAGGTTTGACCTCCCGCTGAGCCTCGGCCGCATTCCAGGCGAACCGATTTGCGCTCACGCCCTCTTCGAACTCTCCAAAAACTCTTTGCGGCGATTTGCATCGATCTCGAAATGGAGTGAGAACCGACGCGCTGAGTGCCTAAAATTCAGACATGCTGCACCGCAATAACACCTCCATTTATATGATGTAACTTTCAAATCAAAGCGTTAACGGCGCGCGCTATCGTGCACTGCATCATCGATTTTTGTTTTCATGAGACGAAAAAAAGTTGACTAAGAGCCAACTAATACGCGAGTTGGTAGGCGGTGAAGGCGCTTCGGCAAGCAGAAAAAACGCCACATTTTGGCGGTCCGAAGCGGAATTCCAGGTCGGGAAGGGAGTCTTGTAGGTGCCTACAAGCAACTTCAACAAAAATGACAAGGAAACGCCGATGCAACAAAAAAATCCCACGGGTGATCCACGAATAGCCAAGAAGTTCTCGGGTGACCGCAACTGGTCGCTCGTGTCTGTCGCAGTTCTCTGGGCGCTCTATGCCTTCGTCTTCTTCGAAGTGAAGGACTACCTCGGAACGTCTGACGTCGTCAGGACGCTCGCCGCATTCGGTGCGCTCGTCCTCTTATTCAACACCGCCGCAATCCTGGCGATGGTCGCGCATCTCAGCGAGGAGCGCGATGAAATTTATGGGCTCGATCTGCACTACGTCGATCTGGCCAAGAAAAAATCCCGCAGTTGAGAGGTAACCCCATGGAAAAGCCCCATTACGAACCTCCCAAGCAGTCGGCAGCCGGTCAGCTTTTTGACAGCTTGTTCCTGCTCATCCTCGTGCTGGCCGCGTTGTTCACGCCTCTCTACCTCAAGCTAGCGGGCGGCGGAAAAATCGAGCTTCCCATCGCCGACAAATCGACGTGGGCGGGCCTCGGGCAAAATGCAGTCGAGGCTGTGCAGTGGGAAAAACTTGGGTTTCACCCAGACACTGCTGCTCCGCTGATCACGTCGCGCTTCGATTACAGCTTCAGCCCTGTCGAACTCGCGATCACCGCCGTGGTGGTGATCGGGTATTTCGTCCTGCTGTTTGCGTTTTCGAAGAAGGAATACATCGAAGTCATCGAAGAACGTTTCGGTAGAAAGTGAGTGTCCGAGATGAACAATTGGCAAATCCTCGAATACGCGGCTTGGGCGCTCTCCTTCGCACTCGGCCTCTACATGCTCATCGACATGATCATGACGAACCACAAGTACAGCGAAGATCTTCTCACGTCGTCTCGCGAAGGCGACATCGATGAAACGCTCGTTATTGATCCACCACAC
>JAICLG010000082.1 GCA_025927515.1 Hyphomicrobium sp. | reverse complement strand
TCTGGAATCGACTTGGCGAACGTCAAGATGTCCATGAACCCCTTTGACGAGATCGCCGTCGAAGAGGCGGTACGGTTGAAAGAGAAAAGCGGCGCGCAAGAAGTTGTCGTCGTCTCCATTGGTCCGGCCAAGGCGCAAGAGACGTTGCGGACGGCCCTGGCAATTGGCGCGGATCGCGCCATCCTTATTGAAACTCCCGATGGGACGATCGTCGAGCCGCTGGCTGTTGCGAAGCTTTTGAAAGCCGTGGTCGACGCCGAAAAGCCGGATCTCGTTATTCTCGGCAAGCAGGCCATCGACGACGACAGCAATCAGACGGGGCAGATGCTCGCGAGCATTCTCGACTGGCCGCAGGGCACGTTCGCATCAAAGGTCGTTCCCGAATCCGGTTCCGTCACCGTTACGCGTGAAGTCGACGGTGGCCTCGAAACCATCAAGCTGAAGCTTCCGGCCGTCGTGACTACGGACTTGCGTCTGAACGAGCCGCGCTATCCTTCGCTGCCCAATATCATGAAGGCAAAGAAGAAGCCGCTCGATGTGAAGAAGCCGGAAGATCTGGGCGTCGACATCACCCCGCGCCTCAAAGTGCTGAAGACAACCGAACCCGCGACGCGCAAGGCGGGTGTCAAGGTCGGAAGCGTTGCCGAGCTTGTCGAAAAGCTCAAAAGCGAAGCGGGGGTTCTCTGATGTCTACGCTACTACTTGCCGAGCTTTCCAATGGGGCGCTGGCGCCTGCAACGGCGAAGGCTCTTTCTGCGGCCAAGGAGCTTGGCGGCGACGTTCACGTTCTCGTCGCGGGATCGGATGTGAAGGCGGCTGCAGAAGCCGCGGCAAAGCTCGACGGCGTTTCCAAAGTTCTGGTCGCGGATGCGCCGCAACTCGCGCACGGTCTCGCGGAGGAAGTGAGCGCGCTTATTCTGTCGCTCGCTGGAAACTACGCGGCCATCGTTTCGCCAGCGACCGCTTTCGGCAAGAACATCCTGCCACGCGTCGCGGCCAAACTCGACGTCATGCAGATTTCCGACATCATGAATGTTGTCTCGCCCGATACGTTCGAGCGGCCGATTTATGCCGGCAACGCCATTCAGACGGTGCAGTCATCGGAAAAAACGAAGGTTATCACGGTCCGCACGGCGGCGTTTCCCGCAGTTGGTGAGGGTGGCTCGGCGGCGATTGAGACCGTTACGGCTCCATCGGCCGTCGGCGCGTCCACGTTCGAAAAGGCCGAGCTGACGAAATCGGATCGTCCGGAGTTGACGTCGGCGCGGATCATTATTTCCGGCGGCCGCGGTATGGGCAACGGCGAAAACTTCACCAAATACATAGAACCTGTTGCCGATCGCCTTGGCGCGGCGATGGGCGCTTCGCGCGCGGCCGTCGATGCGGGTTTCGTTCCCAATGACTGGCAAGTGGGGCAAACCGGCAAAGTGGTCGCTCCGGACCTATACATCGCGGTCGGCATCTCGGGTGCCATCCAGCATCTCGCTGGCATGAAGGATTCGAAAGTCATCGTCGCGATCAACAAGGATGGTGAGGCGCCGATCTTTCAAGTCGCGGACTACGGCCTCGTTGCCGATCTCTTTCAAGCTCTGCCGGAGCTTGATGCCGAACTGCAGAAGGCCGGTCGCTGAACGTAACGGCTGAAGTCACGGAGACACTTGTTCATGGCCCAGACCCAGAAGCTGATGGAGAAGAGCAAGGCCGGCGTTCAGCCTGCGCGCACCATCAGCAGGGTGGGGATCATCGGCGCCGGGCAGATGGGCAGCGGCATCGCGCATGTCGTGGCGTTGTCGGGCTATACGGTGGCGCTGAACGATCTCAAGAAAGAGGCTTTCGACCGGGGCCTCGAAGCGGTCGACAAGAACCTGGCGCGGCAGATCGCCAAGGGCGCCATCAATGAAAGCGATCGCGACAAAGCGCTTGAGCGCATCAGCTACGCACCGACGCTCGAAGCCTTCGGCGATTGCGATCTCGTCATCGAGGCGGCGACCGAAGACGAAAGCCTGAAGCACAAGATCTTCGCGGCCTTATGTCCGCATCTGAAGCCGACGGCGATGCTGGCGTCCAATACGTCGTCGATTTCGATTACGCGTCTCGCGGCGACGACGGACCGGCCGGAAGACTTCATCGGCATGCACTTCATGAATCCGGTGCCGCTGATGGAGCTGGTGGAGCTTATCCGCGGGATCGCCACCGAGGACGAAACATTCGCCACGGCCAGGGCCTTTGTCGAAAGTCTGGGCAAGACGACGGCCGTTGCCGAGGACTTCCCGGCCTTTATCGTCAACCGCATCCTGCTGCCGATGATCAACGAGGCTGTTTACACGCTCTATGAGGGCGTCGGCACCGTCGAAGCGATCGACAAGGCGATGAAGCTTGGCGCGCACCATCCGATGGGGCCGCTGGAACTCGCTGATTTCATCGGGCTCGATACCTGCCTCAGCGTTATGCAGGTTTTGTACGAAGGGCTGTCGGATTCGAAGTACCGCCCGTGTCCGCTTCTGGTGAAGTACGTCGAAGCGGGCTGGCTGGGGCGCAAGACGAAGCGCGGATTTTACGATTATCGCGGCGAGAAGCCGGTTCCGACCCGGTAACTCCGCCTAGCGGAACAAGCGGCCAAGGTTCGCGGCGATATTCGCCTTTTCAACCGTGGCGGCCAGCGTCGGATAGACCGCCAGCCACGACAGCGATGCGAATACGACCGTCACCGAGGTGGCGATCACCCACGTCATTCCCCAAAACCGGCGATGGCTCGCTGCGACGAAGGCGATTACGCCACCCAGCGTGACGATGGCCGAAGCTTGCCAAATGGCTGTCAGGTTGAGCGGTAGATTTGCTTTTAGCGTCAAAACGGTGGTCGAGAAGAGCAAGAGCGCGACCACGATCGAGAGCAGCGCGTAAAAGCTTACAATGAGAGCGCAGAGCTTGACGTAGGCCCTCGGCGGTTGCTTCACCGAACCGAGCGCGCGGCAGACGTAGAATTGTAACGGCGTCAGACTTACCATGGCCGCGTATTGGATGAGCGCATTGATGATCGAGGCGGTGCTGTTCGATGTATCAGGAATGTTGAACAGCGCAGAAAACAGCCACGGCAGGAGCGCGAAAACGAGCAGCAACTGCGCGCCGAGCATCGTCGCGAGGAAGATCCAGTGTCCGCGATATGTTCGGGCTTCGGTCAGGCGGATGATCGTATCGACGGGGCGGCGCAAAAACGAAAGGGCGACGGAAACGATGCCGTTGCGCTCGGGCTTGCGCAGAGATTCTTTTCCGTCTGTTTGCGTTCCCGACACGATCCGCCACTCCCAGGATGCGAGGGTGCAGCTCTTATCATGGCTCCTCTCGCCCAGAAACTGGCGCGCATGAGGGTTTCGCGTTATCCAGCAGCTTAGGATCTATGCCGAGGAATGAACGATGACCGGAAAGGCGCGCGTGGCCTTGGTGACGGGAGCGAGCTCGGGTATCGGGCGCGCCGTTGCCCTAAAGCTTCAGGAAGCGGGCTACGACGTCGCGTTATTTGCTCGGCGCGCCGCAGAACTTCAGAAGACAGCTGATCAGGCTAAGGCTGGAGGCGGACGATTCCTTGTCGTGCCGGGTGACGTAACAGACGAAGCCGACGTCAAGGCGGCGTTCGATAAAATCCGTCAAAGTTTCGGCAGGCTGGACCTCTTGTTCAACAATGCCGGAACGTTCGCGCAAGGCATGCCGCTCGACGAATTGGCGCTCGATGACTGGCGGCGGGTCGTCGACGTCAATCTGACAGGGCCGTTCCTGTGCGCGCGAGAAGCAATCCGCATGATGAAGACGCAAGAACCAAAAGGCGGCCGCATCATCAACAACGGTTCGATTTCCGCGCACGTCCCGCGTCCGCTCTCAGCACCCTACACGGCGACGAAACACGCCATAACCGGCCTGACGAAATCCATCTCGCTCGATGGGCGCGCGGACAATATCGTCTGTTCGCAAATCGATATCGGCAACGCGGCGACGGATTTCACGGCCAAGATGGCGAGCGGTATTCTCCAGGCCGATGGCAGCACCAAGATCGAGCCTCGCATGGACGTATCGCACGTCGCCGATGCGGTGGCCTACATCGCGAACTTGCCGCTCGATGCCAACGTGCAGTTCATGACTCTGATGGCGACGGCGATGCCGTACGTCGGGCGCGGTTAGACGGCCCATTCTCTGTCATCCCGGCCGGAGCGCAGCGAAGTTGGGACCCAGAAGGCTCAGTGTCGGAAAACAGGGCCCCGGGTCTCGGCAGTCGGCTCGCCGGGGATGAAAGTCACGCAATACGATAAGTGCAGGTCAGCGAGGATGCGGGCCCTTTGGCACCGCTTCCGATACCAGAAACCCTGTCAAATCGCGCGTCAGGTAGTGAACGTACTCCGGCAATTCGCGCCATTCGCGGATTTTCAATTGCGCCGGATGATCGATGTAGTCGGAGTGAACAAGCACCGTTGTCATGCCGATGTCGGAGGCGACTTTGAGATTGTTCGGCATGTCTTCGAACATGACCGCTTGCGCTGGGGCGACACCGTGCAATCTGACAAGGCAGTCGAAGGCGGCACGCTCGGGCTTCGGGACGTAGTCGATGGCTGCAATGTCGCAAATATCTTCAAAGAGATGCAGCACGCCGATGCGGCGGGCAACGTTTTCAGCGTGACGGCGGGAGCCGTTGGTGAAAATCAGGCGACGGCCGGGCAGTGCCTCGATCGCGGCGACAAGTTCGGGCAGCTCCGGAACAACAGATAAGTCGATGTCGTGCACGTACTCCAGGAATGGCCCGGGAGGAAGCTTGTGTACGCGCATCAGCCCCGCGAGCGTCGTGCCGAACTGACGGAAATAGCTTTTCTGCAAATGGCGTGCGTGCTCTCGCGGAACGCCGAGCGTCTTCGCAATGAATTCGCTCATGCGGCTGTCGACCTGAGCGAAGAGATTGCAAGACGCCGGATAGAGCGTGTTGTCGAGATCGAAGATCCAGGTGTCGACGTGGTCGAATCCCCGTCGCATGGCGGTCGCATTCGCCAGGAGCGATGCCGGTGCTGAGGCCGGTGCCGCCATCAGGCCTTACTCTTCTTATGCTCGGCGCGGCGCACGAGCGTGCCGACGCCGTGCTCGGTGAAGAGTTCGAGCAGCACGCAATGCGGCACGCGTCCATCGATAATGACGACGCCTTCGACCCCTGCTTCGACGACCTCGATGCAGCCTTCGATCTTCGGGATCATGCCGCCCGAAATCGCACCGCTCTTGATCATCTCGCGAGCTTCATCAATCGTCAGATTGGGGACGAGTTGCTTGCTGTTGTCGAGCACGCCCGCGACGTCGGTCAAAAGCAGAAGGCGTTTGGCCTGCATGCGGGCCGCGAGCGCGGACGCGAACGTGTCGGCGTTGATGTTGAGCGTTTCGCCCTCTCGGCTGATGCCGACGGGTGCGATCACCGGAATAAGGTCGGACTTGGAGATCACTTCGACGATGTGCGGATTGACCTCCAACGGATCGCCGACGTAGCCGATATCGACGGCCTTCATGATGTTGGATTGCGGATCGGGCATCTCGGTGATCTTTTTGGCGATCATCAAGTTGGCGTCTTTTCCGGAGATGCCGACAGCCTTGCCGCCCTGGCGGTTGATGGCGGAGACGATCTCCTTGTTGATCTTGCCCGCGAGGACCATTTCAACGACTTCGACTGTAGGCTTGTCGGTGACGCGCAGACCTTGGACAAAGTCGGATTTGATCGCCAACTTTTGCAGCATGCTGGCGATTTGCGGTCCACCGCCGTGCACGACGATCGGATTGATGCCGGATTGCTTCAGGTAGACGATGTCCTGCGCGAAGGCGTTCGAAAGTTTTTCGTCGCCCATCGCGTTGCCGCCAAATTTCACGACGACCGTTTGCTCGTCGTAGCGAATCAGGTGCGGAATGGCTTCGGCAAGAATGCGGGCCTGGAGATGCGCACTTGGGCGCTCTTCCGCCGGACCGGCATTTTTCTCGCGAGGGCTTTTCATTGACGTCACGGGATTTTCCCAAAAACCATCGAATAGGCCGCCGCGGGCGGCATACGGAACGGCGGAGCCTTGCAGCTGGTTAGCCGGGTGTATTCGTCGCGGTTTTATAGCCGGTCGGGCAAATGCCTCAACGAAATTCCCTCGTTTGGCATGGCGAAGGGCTTTCCTGACGCAGGGCGGACACGGTTTGGGGACGAAGGGGGATTCCCGTCTGCCCACCGCCGTGGCATTGCTATAGCCTTCTCTCGTGCAAGCTTTGCCACGTGAGCTTGCGCTGACATGTTTTAATCGTGCGGCCAAGGCCGACTTGACCATTGGAGACGTCGTGGGCGTAACTGCCGCTGAGCTTGGTCAAATTCCCATGTCGCCGGATCTTGGCGCAACGCTTTCGCGCGGCGCGGAGTTCGCGGCCGCCGCCGGAGCTTTGGACGTCACGCTCGAGCATGTCCTGGCGGCGCTCTGCGATGATCGTGACGCCATCGCGGTGCTCGACGCAAGCAACGTCGACATCGCCGCTCTCAAGGCCGACGTCATCGGACAGTTTCCGCAGGCCGATCCCGATTCCGCCGACGCGCCGGTGAGCCTTGGGGTTGCGCAGGACGTGCGGCGAATTTTGGAAGCAGCCTCGGCTGCGGCGCGCGGCAGCCGGCGGCGTGACATCAACGGGGCGATCGTGCTCGCCGCCATCGTGGGAGACGGGCGCAGCGCCGCAGCGCAGATATTGCAGGCGCATGGGCTGACATTTGACGGGGCCATACGCGCCTTACAGGCAGCCTTGGCGCCGGCACCACAGCGTGCACCTTCTCCGCCGCCGCCTGTTGCCGACGACGTGCTGGCGCGGGCTCGTGAGCGTGTTCAGTCGCGGTCGGCGCCTTCGCTGCGTGACCTCATGCAGGATGTTCCGGGGCCTACGCAGCCGCCACAAGTTTCGACCGCCGACGTGGCGCAGACCATCGAACCGAAAGCGCCAGAGCGGAATATCTCCGCGCCGGAGCCTGCGGCAGCACCAACTGACCAGGAGCCCGTTCCGCCGGCCTCTCCGACCGTGCCGAATGCTCCGGCTGCGGCCGGGTCCGCCTTTCCCGCTCCGATGGATCGGAATGAACCGAAGCCGCCATTTCCACAATCGCCAGCGTCGCGCGGGACGCCCCGTGCCGCACCCTTGAAAGCGGACGCGCCACCCGATCGGGCCTCGCAATCGTTTTCGGGGAGCGTTCGAACTCCGGGCGTGCAAAGACCGCAAAGGCCCGGCGCCGAAATTGCGCCAGCTGTCTCACCGATTCCCGAGCCGCCTCCAAGCCCATCGCTGCCGTTCCCGGCGCAAGGGCCATCGCAAAATCAAGTTACGTCCCATTCTGCTCCTGCGCCGGTTGGTCGGGATGCCGCGCCCGGCGGACCGTTTCCATCCGATTTTTCGCGAGCGCGTCCATCGGGTGCACAGCCGCCGCCGATTCCTACGCCTCCATCGGCGATGTCTCCGGGGATGCGCGCACGCGGGCCGACGCCCGGTGCTGGTCACGGGACCAATGCTGGCATCGGATCTTTCTCCGGGCCTGCGCCATCGCCCATCGCACCGGCTGGACCGTTGCAGGGTGATGCAGGATTCAGGTCCGACGATCAATTGGACCGGCCGCGCCCCGGCACTCCCGCTCCACAGCCACGACCGCAGCCATCGAAGGGCGGCAAAGCTGCTGGACGTAAGCGCGCGAAAGGCAAAGCCGATACCGGCCAACTCGCAGAAAATATACCCCGCACGATGCGCGTCGGACATACCGAGCGCGTCGAAGTCCGTATCGCTAAAGCCTCGCTCGCAGCGTTGACGGAAGGCCTCGAAGGCGGCGGTGCCGTCTGGCAGCATCAGGTCACGCTCACGAAGGCGATGGCGGTTCGTATCCGTGCGCCCGAGGGCGGGTTTTTCGTCGAGACGGCTTCGCCGGAGACGCAGTGGATCGAAAACAGCATGGGTTTTGCGAGCGATGATTTCGCGAGCTGGCGTTTTCTGATCACGCCGCAATCGCGCGGCTGGTCCCGATTGCAGATCATCGTGTCGGCGCGGACGATCGGCGCAGATGGCGTCGCGGCGGAAACGGCACTGCCGGATCAGATCGTCGAAATCAAAGTGCGCCGGAACTTGGCGCAAACGTTCGGACGCGTCACTGGCTGGGCGGTTGCAGCCGTTGTTGGTGGTGTGCTGGCGTCCTTCGGAGGGACAGGCATCGCGGTCATGAAGACGTTGCTGCTAGGCCTCTTTCACTAAACGGCGGGCGGATCTTTGGCGCGGACGCCGATTGGCTCAATTGCCGTGAGCTTTGAGGAGCTTGGCAATGACAGCGCGCAGTTCTTCGAAGCCCGTTCCGGTTTCGGCCGAGGTCGCGATGACGTGAGGGTAGGCGGCGGGACGCTTCGCCAATGCTTGCGTCGTTCTCTCCCTGACGCGTTCGAGATCGGTCCGGCTGATCTTGTCGGATTTCGTCAGGATCGCCTGATATGACACGGCTGCGCCGTCGAGGAGCGCCATGACCTCGTCATCGACGGGCTTCAATCCGTGACGGGCGTCGACCAGCAGAAAGACGCGGAGCAATGTGCGCCGGCCAGCAAGAAAGCCGCGTAGCGTTCGGTTCCAGGCGGCAACTTTATCCTTCGGCGCTTCGGCAAAACCAAAGCCCGGCATATCGACGAGATAGAGATCGGCCGCGGGCTCGGTGAAGAAGTTCAGTTCCTGTGTGCGTCCCGGCGTATTCGATGCGCGCGCGAGACCGCGTTGCCCGACGAGGGCGTTTATGAGGCTCGACTTTCCGACGTTCGACCGCCCGGCAAAGGCGATTTCAGGACGATCGTCCGGGGGCAGGTGATCGAGATCGGGCGAGCCGCGCGAGAAGGTCCAGGCGCGCGTAAACAAAAGCCGGCCGGTCTCGACGTCTTCCGCCGATAAAGCGTCAGTTTCGGTCATCGCGCAGACATGCCCGATCGCGCGCCCTTGCCTCGTTCCGGAGCATCCATCATTTGCTGGTGCCGCCTCCGGCTCCGAAGAGCCGCAGGACTGGTGCGAACGTTCGTCTCAAATTATCGAACAGATGGATCTGGGCGCCGTTCTTCTTGTTGATCCGGACCTGTTGCGCGATCGAGAGCGTGTTGCTCCACGCATAGTAGATCACGAGGCCAGCCGGGAAGCTCGCCAGCATGAACGTGAATACCACCGGCATCCATTGGAAGACCTTCTGCTGAATCGGATCCGGCTGCGGCGGGTTCAGCTGCATTTGCATCCACATCGTCGCGCCCATTATCAGCGGCCAGATACCGATGTGCAGGAATGCGGGAGCCGCGAACGGCAGCAATCCGAACAGATTGAAGAGCGACGTGGGATCGGGAGCCGACAGGTCGTGGATCCAACCGAAGAACGGCGCGTGCCGCATATCGATCGTTACGAACAGGACCTTGTAGAGTGCATAGAACACCGGGATCTGCAGAAAAATCGGCCAGCAGCCGGCAAGCGGATTGATCTTCTGCTTCTTGTAGAGTTCGAAGATTTCCTTTTGCTGACGCTGGGCGTCGTCCTTGAACTGTTCCTTGATGCGCTGCATTTCAGGCTGCAGCTTCTTCATGCGCGCCATGCTCTCATACTGCTTGTTGGCAAGCGGATAGAAGGCCGCCTTTATGAGCACGGTCAGTACGAGAATGGTGATACCGAAGTTGTGAACGATGCTGTTGATGAACTCCATCAGGCGGAACAGCGGCCGTGTGATGAAGTAAAACCAGCCCCAGTCGATCATCCGGTCGAAGCGGGTGATGCCCAGGGAACTTTCGTAGCCGTCGATCAGGCTTGCCTGTTTCGCGCCGGCAAACAGATGGCCTTCGACGCCTTTGCGCATACCGGGCGGAACCGTTAGGGCGCCGCGCAGATAGTCCGCCTGGAATGCGTCTTTGCCCGAGGGATCGGGCGCCTTCAGCGCCGAGTACATGGCCCTATAGGGCTCATGCTGATCCGGAACGAGAGTCGTTGCCCAATACTTGTCTGTGATGCCGAGCCAGCCTCCCGTTACGTTCTCGAACGTCTTCGGCACGCCTTCCTTTGCGGCGCTGGCATACGTCTCTTCGATCAGCCCGTGATCACCGGACACACCGACCAAGCCCTCGTGAAGTACGGAGTAAACGTGCGCGGGGGGATTGCCGCTACGATGCACGCGCGCGTAAGGCATCAACGTCACGTCGGACTTCGTTTTGTTTTCGATCTCGTCGACGATCTTGAACATGTAGTTCTTGTCGACCGAAATGGTCCGGTGGAATACGAGGCCTTCGCCGTTGTCCCACGCCAGTGTAACGGGAGCGCTGGGCGTCAGCGTCGTCCCACTTTCAACCTTCCATACGGTATCGGCACCTGGAACCTTCACCTTGCTGCCGCTTTGCGGAACCCAGCCGTATTCCGCGAAGTAAGGGTCGGGCGAACCGACAGGAGAGAGCAGCGTTACCAGCGGGCTGTTGGGATCGACGGTCTCTCGATATTTTCTCAGCACCAGATCGTCGATGCGGCCACCTTTCAGGTCGATCGAGCCTTCGAGCGACGGTGTCTCGATCTTGACGCGGGGCGATGATGTCAGCGCGTCCTCACGTGACAGAGGCTTGGCTGCGGGCTGCTGGCCGACCCCTGGCGCCTCGACCGGAGACGATGCTGAAGGTGCGCTCGCTACGTTCGGCGGGTTTTCCGAGGACGAAGTCCCCCTATTTTGCGCCTCGATCTTCTTGTTGAAGTTCTGGCGCGCCTGCTCGTGCTGAATCTCCGGGCGCGCAAAAAAGTACTGCCAGCCCATCAGGACGAGGATCGACAGCGCAACCGCAAATATCAGGTTGTTTTGGTCTTTTGGATCTTTGGGCGAAGTCATCAAGTCCTCGGGTCAGTACCGGCAATAATGAGGCCGTTACGGCCCAATGAAGCGATTGTTGAAACTGCTCATAAACGGAAGGGGACACCCCGTCACGTCGAACCTTTCAAGGTCCCCGTTCGGCGCGATGCGGAACGGGCATTATCTGTCCGCACTCGCTTAGCATTGTCGTGCAGCGCCGTGAACGCGCGTGTGACGTCTTCGAGCAGCAACGTGAACGGGCGGTCCAGTGCTGCGAGGCGTGCGACAATCACGTAATCGCATGTCGTTCGCGCGTGCTGGCCGGCAGTCGCTGCAACTGCGGCTTTCAATCTGCGGCGAATGCGGTTGCGCGTGACGGCATTGCCGATTTTCTTGGTGATGGTGAAGCCAAACCGCGCGCCTTCAACGCTATTGGGCGTCTCTGGGCGTTCCTTCATTTCAATCAGGAAAGCAGGTGTCGAGGACCGGCGGCCCCCGCGGATGGCCAGAAATTCGGGCCGCGACTTGAGCGTTCGCAGAATGGGAATCGGAGCCTCCAGATGCGCCAGCATACTATCCCAAGCACGGCCGCGACAAAATGCGCCTGCTTCTATGTGTTTGGATCATCAGGCCCCGCAGTTCACGAGCGGCGATTAGAACGGGATAGCCGCTGCGATCGGCCATCGCTGCCAGTTGCGACCGGATCGGCGCAGCGAGCATCAAATAGCGCCGTATACAAACTATCAGAGCACCCGGCGGCGGGCATAGCCAAAAGAACCGCGAAGCGCATTGCGCCCGCGGCTCGTCAGTCCCGATTACAGGTTGGGCGGACGCCTGTTTCTAGGCCGAGAGGCGCTTACGGCCCTTGGCACGA
>JAICLG010000103.1 GCA_025927515.1 Hyphomicrobium sp. | reverse complement strand
TCGGACGCCGGATGCGTGACGATGAGACAGGGCGTTGCCATTTCGCCAGCGGCGAGACTCAGGCGGCGCGCCGGCATCAGATCGACCTCGTCGAGAACGCCGATGACGACGGCGAGGCTCGCGCCCTTGAGGCTTTCCTCGATGGCATTCAGAGCTTCGGCTGCCCGCGCCGTCTCGACAATGATCAGGCGGGCCGGATCGAGACCGAGATAGGCGAAGCCCGTCAGCGAAGGCGAACCCAATTCCCCGGCAATCGCTTTCGGCCAGCACCACAGCACCCACGGCCGGTTCGCGGATTTCATCGCTGAAAGCGCATTGGTCCGACGCACGGCGAGGCGGGCGGCGAAACCGATGCCTGTCATCCAATCCGACGCCGAAGCTCCTCCCGCGACGGACGGCGCGCCCTTAATTTCATGGACCGCATTCGTTTCGAGGCCGCCGGGGAGAAGGGCATCGCCTGCGTCACAGCCAAGCTCCCAAGGGGGCCGTTTCCTTGCGGCGAGCCCCTGATCCTTAGTTTCAGGAATCGCGGCCGGGCCGCGACGCGGCGCATGCCGTTCCAGGCTCAGAATACGCGAGCGAAGCCTCTCGATGACGGCGGCTTGCACCGAGGCATTGGATCCCTGGATCGCTCCTGATGCCGTCCTAAGGGGCGGCGCGAGCGACGAAGCGATCGTTTCCGGTGCAGCAACGGGGACTCTGAGAGGCAAGAAGGGCTCCCGCGTTAATCGTGTCTGTTAACGGATGCGAACAGCATACTGTTCCCTATTTGTTCTAAAACTGAAGAGAGTTTTCGTCAAGGCTGCGAGACAAAGAACGAACCGAGCGATGGCCGTCATCAAACAGCAACACAGGACATGCGAAAATTTCGAAAACACCAACGAATTTAAGTACGCGAGTGCAATCGCGACCGAACTGTGACTTCCCTGCTCTGCCCGTAAAAACGGGACTGATTTATACCCCCTCTTCATTAATCATCATCAGGATAACCCCGGTTACCCTGCGTTTACCTTTTTGTTAGCGATTGGAGCATCCCCCCGATGACCCTGCCTCATCGTCTTAGTGGAGTAGTTCTCGCGGCGCTCGTCATGGCTGGCGGGCTCGTCTCGACGACCGCAGCACAGGCCGAAGACCTCGTTGATTTCCTATGGGGCGGCAGTGACGAATACGGCGGCGGACGCAAGGTCGTTTCCTTCGACCGGAGCTATAAGCCTAACCAGATCATCGTCTCGTTCTCGGATCGCCGGCTTTACCTGATCACGAAGCCAGGTGAAGCCATCACTTATCCCGTCGCCGTGCCAAAGGGCGATGCACGCTGGCAAGGCGTAACTTTCGTCTCCAACAAGCGCGTCAATCCACCGTGGACACCAACGCCGGACATGCTGCGTGAAAATCCACGGCTTCCGCACTGGGTTCCGGGCGGGCATCCGATGAACCCGCTCGGCATTCGCGCCATGTACCTTGGCTCAAGCGCCTACCGTATTCACGGCACCGATGCGCCATGGACCATCGGTCAGGCCGTGTCGCACGGTTGCATCCGCATGACCAATAAGGACGTGCTCGACCTCTATCCTCGAGTGCCGGTCGGCATGCGCGTCACCGTGACCTGGCAGCACTTTTCCACGGGCAGCGTCGCATCCGGCGATACATATCCCCGTTACACCGACAACAACTCCGATTCGAAAACGGCTTCCGAAAGCGCCGCCAGCGAGAATCGTTCTGCCAGCGCAACGCCGACAGATGGTAGCCTGAGCAGCCTCTTCTTCTGGACCGAAGACAACAAGCCGGCACATCGATCCACCGCGGCGCCAGCTCCCGCGAAGCCTGCACAGGCCGCCGAGAAGTCTACGGAACCGGCCAAAAAGAAATCGGCATCGTCCGCGACGAAGAAGAAGCCTGCGTCGGAAGAGAAGAAAGCCAAAGCCGACGAGAAACCCGCTTCCAAAGATAAAAAGTCGGCCTCAGCCGTTCGTATTCCTGATCCCAAGAAGCCAAGGGAGATCGAGCTGGCTGATCCGGTCGCCACCAATGCATCTCTGGTGCGGGGAACGGACTCGATGCCGGCCGCAACGCGGACGAGTGCTTCGGCTGACGACGGCTTGCCCGTCCACAAGACGTCTGAGCAGATACAATAGTCTCGACGAGCCTTTCATTTTTGCGAATTTGCAGGCGGCTCTTTGGGCCGCCTTTTTTCTTTCTAGGACTTAATTGCAGGTTGAGTTCGCCGCGCCAGGGGTGCACTTCGAGCGTCACAGCGTTATATATCGCAGAGCCCCCTGGAACCGAGTTGTTCGACATTGGTGACGCTCCTGGACACGACCGGCGCCCAACCGCGCCTTCGCCATCCTGAAAAGGCATCGCGGCCCGACACTCCCGTGTTGCCGAAGCCGAGCTGGCTTCGGGTCCGGGCGGCGGGATCGCCGGGATTCGTTCATACGCAGACGATCGTGCGCGAGCATCGCCTGCACACGGTTTGCGAGGAAGCCGCCTGCCCGAACATCGGTGAGTGCTGGCAAAAGCGGCACGCAACGATGATGATCATGGGCGACGTCTGCACGCGGGCCTGCGCCTTCTGCAACGTCGCGACCGGACGGCCCTCGGCGCTCGACGCGGACGAGCCGCGGCGCGTCGCGCATGCGGTGGCGCAACTCCAGCTCGAACATGTCGTCGTGACCTCGGTCGATCGCGACGATCTCGCGGACGGCGGCGCGCGCCATTTTGCCAAGACCATCGCCGCGATCCGCTGCGCCTCTCCGACAACGACGATTGAAGTTCTTACTCCCGATTTTCTGCGCAAGGATGGCGCACTCGAAACGGTGATCGCGGCGCGGCCCGACGTCTTCAATCACAACCTCGAAACGGTGCCGGGGCTTTATCTCAAGATCCGGCCCGGCGCGCGTTACTTCCATTCGCTGCGGCTGTTGCAGCGTGCCAAGGAACTCGACGCGCAGATGTTCACGAAGTCGGGCATCATGGTCGGGCTCGGTGAAAAGCGCGAGGACGTTCTGCAGCTGATGGATGATCTGCGCTCGGCCGACGTCGACTTCCTGACGATCGGGCAATACCTGCAGCCGACCCGGAAACACGCAGCCGTCGAACGCTATGTGCCGCCAGACGAATTCGCGGCACTGGCACAGTCGGCAAACGGCAAAGGCTTTCTGCAGGTCTCTGCCTCGCCTCTGACCCGATCCTCGTATCATGCCGGAGACGATTTCCGTCGTCTTCGCGCCGCTCGCATTGCTCGAATGGGTACCTGATCAGGCGCTTGGACGGGACGTCTTTCTAGCGAAAGCACATCATGCCGAAGTTCGCGGCCAACCTGTCGATGCTCTTTACGGAGCTTCCGTTTTTCGACCGCTTCGAAGCGGCTGCGTCAGCGGGATTTCAAGGCGTCGAATTTCTCTTTCCGTACGATTACGATGCCGCCGATCTCGCCGCCCGCTTGAAAGCAAACGGGCTGACGCAAGTTCTTTTCAATCTGCCCGCCGGCAACTGGGATGCCGGAGAGCGCGGGATCGCGATCTATCCAAATCTCGTCAACGAATTTCGCGAGAGCGTACGGCGCGCCTTACGATACGCCAAGGCTCTTGGCTGCACGCGACTGCATTGCCTGGCAGGTACGGCACCCGTCGGCGCCGATCATCGCGCGATGCGCAAGACCTACATCGACAATCTCACCTTTGCCGCGCGAGCGCTTGCCGATGAGGGCATCAGCTTGTTGATCGAGCCAATCAATACGCGTGACGTGTCGCATTATTTTCTCGATTCCACGGCGAAGGCCGTCGACGTGATCGAGAGCGTCGCGGCGCCGAACCTCCATATGCAATACGACGTCTATCATGCGCAGATCATGGAGGGTGATCTAGCGCCGACAATCAGCCGGTATCTGCCGCACATCGCGCATGTGCAAATCGCAGACACGCCGGGACGTCACGAGCCCGGGACGGGCGAAATCAACTTTCCGTTCGTTTTCGATCATATCGACAAGGCCGGATATCGCGGCTGGGTCGGCTGCGAATACAAACCGCGCGGGTCGACTTACGATAGCCTGGCGTGGTTCCGAGGCATGTGCCGGCGGAAAGATTCCGCGTAGTTCTTCACCCATCCCCCTGACCCCTCCCCGTCGAGGGGAGGGAAGTAAGCGATGACGGCCCAGCGTGGTCGTATCGGCGTGCACTTCTCCTCTCCCCTCGGGGAGAGCTGAGTGAGGGGCGTTCACGTCAAAGCAATGCCCCTCATCCGGCCTTCGGCCACCTTCTCCCGGAGGGAGAAGGATGGCCTGCTCCAGCACAATATCCGCCGAGAGATTTCACCTAGTTCCCTAACCCTCCCCATCACAATGGGATGGGAACCAATCGAGGTCCGGCTTGGAAGTTCAGGCGTTTGCGTCGGCAGAGGCTTCGGTGGCGGCTTTGACGACCTTTTCGGTCAGGTCCGGCGCGCACAACTCAATAAAGCGATAGGCAAACCCGCGGAGAAAACGTCCGCGACGAAGCGCGATCCGTGATGTCGTCTTCGGGAAGAGATGCTTGCTGTCGAGCAAGCGAAGGTCGGTATCCCTCTCCTCGTTGTAGGCCATCGAAGCGACGATGCCGATGCCGAGACCGACTTCGACGTAGGTCTTGATCACGTCGGCATCGAGCGCGACCATCACAATGTCCGGTGCCAGACCAGCCTTCGCGAACGTCGCATCAATCGCCGGGCGGCCGGTGAACCCTTCATGATAGGTGACGACCGGCCATTCCGCGATCTTCTCGAGTGTCAGCGGCGTCACGCTCTCGAGTGCGTGCCCCTTCGGCACGATGACCGCGTGATGCCAGGAATAATAAGGAAATGAAACAAGGTCGGATGCTTCGTCCAAGGCTTCCGTCGCGATTCCGATGTCGGCCGTGCCGTCGTTCAGCATTGCCGCGATCTCCTTCGGCGATCCCTGCTGAAGCACGAGGTGGACGTTGGGAAATTCCTTGCGGAAGGCAGCGATGGCGCTCGGCAACGCATAACGTGCCTGCGTGTGCGTCGTCGCGATCGTGATTTCGCCGCGATCGGATTTCGCGAACTGATCGGCGAGCCGCTTGATATTGGCGGCATCGAGGAGGATGCGCTCGACGATCTGCGCCAGCTCTTTTCCGGGCTCCGTCAATCCGAGCAGCCGTTTGCCGCGGCGGACGAAGAGCTCGACGCCAAGCTCGTCTTCGAGATCCTTGATGTGTTTCGAAACGCCGGATTGCGACGTGTAAAGCGCATTCGCAACTTCAGTAAGATTGAAATTGCGCTTGAGCGTTTCGCGGATGATGCGGAGCTGCTGGAAGTTCACGGCGCGGATGTACCATTCTGCTCTGGGAAAATACTGAGACGACGACTTCTGAGTTTTACGGACTGGCCCGGGGATAATCCCAGCGATGCCTTCTGGGTTTCAGGCAGTTCGACTTCGAAAAATTCTTTTCGGCCCTTGCGGGCTTCGCCATTGGCGACGAGTTCTACACGCGCGACGGCCCCGCTGCCAAGAATCCGGTTGATGCTGGCGGTGATGCCATCGTCGGAAACGGCATCTGTGACGATCTCGGTTTCGTGGGGACGGACGAAAGCCACGACCTGCTGCCCGTCCTTGACGTGCTCGGCATGGTGGCGAAGGCGTTCATTGCCGATACGAAGATAGTCGCCTTCGATGCGGCCGTGGAATTCGTTAACCGGTCCTATGAACCCATATGCGAATGCCGTCGCCGGCTCCTCGTAAATCTCTTTCGGCTTACCGATCTGCTCGATGCGTCCTTTGTTGACCAGGACGATCCGATCCGAGACTTCGAGAGCTTCTTCCTGATCGTGGGTTACGAAGATCGATGAAATGTGGAGCTCGTCGTGGAGCGCGCGCAACCAGCGGCGAAGCTCCTTGCGCACCTTTGCATCGAGCGCCCCGAAGGGCTCGTCGAGCAGCAGCACGCGCGGCTCTACAGCCAAGGCCCGAGCAAGCGCGATGCGTTGGCGCTGACCGCCCGACAGCTGCGATGGAAAGCGGTTTGCAACCCACGAGAGTTGTACAAGATCCAAAAGACGTTCGACTTTGGCGCGAATTTCCTTTTCGCTCGGCCGCTTACGACGCGGGCGGACTCTCAGGCCAAAAGCAATGTTCTCAAAGACCGTCATGTGCCGGAAAAGTGCATAGTGCTGAAAGACGAAGCCCACGCGACGCTGACGGACGTCCTTGTCCGTCGCGTCGTCGCCATCGAGGATGATGCGACCGCTGTCGGCGTGCTCGAGTCCCGCTATGACGCGCAGCAGCGTCGTCTTTCCGCATCCGGAAGGACCAAGCAATGCCACCAGCTCGCCGTCAGGAAAATTCAGCGATACGTTATCGAGCGCCTTGAACGTGCCGAACGTCTTGCTGACGCCCCGGACCTCGATGCTCATTGCTCTCGTCCTTCCTGGGCGGACCTGCGTGCGCGCCACTCGACATACGTCTTCAGCACGAGCGTCACGAGCGCCAGCAAAGCCAGCAGCGACGCAACGGCGAATGCCGCGGAGAATTGGTACTCATTGTAAAGTATTTCGACGTGCAGCGGCATCGTGTTGGTCTCGCCACGAATATGACCCGAAACCACGGATACCGCGCCGAATTCGCCCATTGCCCGGGCATTGCAAAGGATCACGCCGTAAAGAAGCGCCCACTTAATATTCGGAAGCGTGACGCGCCAGAATGTTTGGAAGCCGCCGGAGCCGAGGGACACCGCGGCTTCTTCTTCTTCGCGGCCCTGCGCCTGCATCAGCGGTATCAGTTCGCGTGCAATGAAGGGGAAGGTCACGAAAATCGTCGCCAGGACAATTCCAGGTACGGCGAAGATGATCCTGATGTCGTGCTCGCCAAGCCATCCGCCGAGCCATCCCTGCCGGCCGAAGACGAGGACGTAGATCAAACCCGCGACGACCGGGGAGACCGAGAACGGCAGGTCGATAAGCGTAATGAGGAAGTTCTTGCCCGGGAACTCGAACTTCGCAATGGCCCATGCCGCCGCCAGCCCGAAAATCAAATTCAATGGCACCGAGATCGCAGCTGCAAGCAACGTCAAACGAATTGCCGATAGCGCATCAGGCTCAACAAGCGCCGCGAAATAAGCCTCGGTGCCTTTGCGAAACGCTTCGGCAAAGACTGCGATCAGGGGCAGCAGCAGAAAGATCAGAAAATAGCTCAGTCCAATGCTCAGGACGAGAAACCTGACCCACGAAGCATCGCGCGTTGCGGCGTTGGCCTCGAACTTAGCCGCTCCATGCGCACGCGCCTCGAATGTTGCAGCAACGCCCGTCATCAGACGTTCCTTCCATACCGGCGCGCATTCCAGGCCTGAAGCACGTTTATCACGAGAAGCATGACAAAGGAGATGACGAGCATGACGGCGGCAACGGCTGTCGCGCCGCGATAATCGAACTGCTCCAGCTTGGTGATGATGATCAACGGCGTGATCTCCGACACCATCGGAATGTTGCCGGCGATGAAGATCACCGACCCGTATTCTCCGACCGCTCGGGCGAAGGCGAGCGCGAAGCCTGTAAGGAGCGCGGGTAACAGCGTCGGGAAGACGACGCGTTGAAACGACTGCCACCGGTTGGCTCCGAGACTGGCGGCTGCCTCCTCGAACTCAACCTCCAGGTCTTCGAGAACGGGCTGCACTGTGCGAACAACGAAGGGCAGGCCGATGAAGATCAACGCGACAAGCACGCCGGCGGGGCGGAACGCGATGTCGATACCGTGCGGCTCCAGGAAACTGCCAATCCAGCCGTTCTTTGCGTAAATGGCCGTCAGCGCTATGCCGGCGACGGCGGTCGGAAGGGCGAATGGAAGGTCGATCAGAGCATCGACGATCTTGCGGCCCGGAAACGTGTACCGGGTCAACCCCCACGCCAGCAGCAATCCGAAGACGGCATTGAGGCACGCAGCGAGCAAGGAGGCGCCGAACGTCAGCTTATAGGAGGCGACCACACGCGGCGACGCCACGGCCTGCCAGAAGTCGTGCGGAGTCATCGTCGACGTCTTCAGGAACACGGCCGAGAGAGGAATGAGAACGATCAGCGACAGGTAGATAAGGGTAAAGCCGAGCGAAGGGCCGAACCCGGGCAATACTCGTTTCTTTATGTTGCGTGCCATTTCGATGGATTGCCTCAGGCCAAAATCGCGATGTTCAGAATGGCGATCGTCCCGGTCCGAAGCCCGAACCACGCGAGGATGTCTGCCGCTTGATTGCGAATGCCCGACATGCGCATCCCTCCGTTAAAGCGAATGCGACGCATGTTATGGTAGAGGCCCACCTTCGCTAAAGAAGAAGACATGCTAATCATATTCCGTCTGATGGAATTGGCCGGAGGCTTGCTTATGCGAAGGGACGGTCAGAGCGCGCGAGGCCGGGATCCGTTTTCGTCTCTGTGCGTCACGACGAGGAAAAGCTTTGCTTCCCTGTCGCTCAGATTGTGAAGCCGGTGCGCGGTGTCGGCGTTGAAGAGGATGGCATCGCCGTCAGAGAGGATTGCGGGAGACTCGTCCGTGAGGCTCACCTCAACGTTCCCCACGACAATGAAAATTGCCTTCTTGGTTCCCGGCTCGTGCGCTGCGATATCTTCTCTATGATGCGGCGCCACCGTTATTTCGTACATCTCGATGCTTTGCGGATCGCCCCACGGAAACAAGGCGCGACAGGTGAAACCGCCGTTGCTCGATGTAAGAATTGTCGCCTGGTCGTGCGAAACGACGACCGCTCCGCCCTTTCCGGCACTTGAGATGAGACTCGGCACCGAGACTTTCAGCGCGTCCGCTATGCGGCCTAGAAGATTAATCGTCGGAGCGCTTTTACCAGTTTCGATCTGACCGAGCATGGCGCGGCTGACGCCGGATATGTGGGCCAATTGTTCGAGCGAGAGACCGTGCTTGCGTCTTAGCTGACGAAGATTTTCCCCGACGGCGAGCGAAAGCTTGGTCGAGATATTTTCGGCGCTTTGAAAATCGGCCGTGTCCTGTTTTCTTGCCATCCCCATTGCATCGCCCGTTTGCTTCGCGCCATTCCGCAAAGACGGATAGCCGGGCGAGTATATCGGTGGGAACGAAGAAGAAATGCTGAGCTTATATGATGGCGGTGTGAATGCCCGAAATGCTGGAAGGAGAGGACGCTGGCTCGTTTCTAACGCCTATTTTCAACCAGCTATTGGTCGAAGCTGGCGTCAGAACGCATATCTTACGCCGGCTCTGACCTGCTGGAATGGAGCGATTGGAACATTCGTCAGGCCACTCGTAAGATTGGCTTCGAAGTTGCCATCGGCGCGTTGATAGAGCACGTAGAGCATCATATCGGCAGAATCGATGTGTTGGATTACACCTGCCGTCCAGAAATCGATGGCGGCGCTCTGCGTTCGTAAAATGCCCGATGCAGAGACGTTCGAACCAGGGTCATCGTGGCGGTATTCGCCGAAAAAATTCGTCTTGCCGAGCGAATTCCATCTGTACTCGACACCCGCCTGCACGAACCAAGTCGTGTCTGTATCGTCGACGAGGCCGGGCTGCCGCGCATACTGAGCACGTGAGTTATCGATCTGCTCCCCATAGCTCGCAAGAACGAATACGCCGGTCGGCTTGTGCTGGACAAAGCCCGAAACGCCCCACCACGAACAATCGCCGTTTTCTCCGGCAGTCGGTATGGTGTGGCATTGCGTCGAAGCGCCGTTAGAAGAATGGCCGTATCCGGTCCTTCCGTTGACCAGGAAATCTCCAAAAGCACCCCGATATACGAGCGTTGTATCCCAGAGATCATCCTCCCCCCAAGCTGCCGATGCGGTAAAGCCCGCGACCGTCGGGGAATCATAACGGACGATGTTGCGACGGCCGCCATTACCCGGCGTCGAATTGTTGTAGCCGCGGAGAACATCAGTCCAGCGCAACGGAGTGTTGCCGCCAGCGTTGACGAAATTGCCGGGCTGATCACGTATGAAGAACTTTGCTTGAAAACTCGCCTGTGCTTCATCGTGATAGATATTGCGGGTCATCGTCGAGTCGGAATCGGCGAGCAAGTGGTAAGTTGTCAGGGCGTCCTGTCCGACCAGGACCCGGCCGAGGTTGTTATTTTTCACGTACCAGCTGCTTCGGCGGACTAGCAG
>JAICLG010000367.1 GCA_025927515.1 Hyphomicrobium sp. | reverse complement strand
TATCCCAGGGATGCCGCGGGACCGGGTGCCGACCGCTTACTACGCCAAGGGCAATTACTTCACCTTGTCGGGCCGCTCGCCGTTCTCCCGGCTGATCTATCCCGTGCCGGTGCCGGGCGGCCTCGGGGTGCATCTGACGATCGATCTCGGCGGGCAGGCGCGATTCGGGCCGGACGTGCAGTGGATCGACGAACTCGACTACACGGTCGATCCGGCGCGCTCGGAGAGCTTCTACGCGGCCGTCCGGCGCTACTGGCCGGCGCTGAAGGATGGCGCCTTGCAGCCCGGCTATGCCGGCATCCGCCCCAAGATCGTGCCTGCCGGTGCCCCGGCGCAGGATTTCGTGGTGCAGGGGCCGCAGACGCACGGGGTGCCGGGGCTGATCAATCTATTCGGCATCGAGAGCCCAGGCCTGACCGCCTCGCTGGCCCTCGCGGATTTCGTCGTGGAGGTGTCGCGGACGGGGTGATGATCGGCCCGGTGATAACGATCTGCTCTGCCTTGCGGACAATTTATGACTTTTTGGCTCCGGTCTTCATGAGGAAGAACGAAAGCGATCCGACCACCAGGGCCAAGGCTATTCCAAAACCCGCAATGTTATTGCTGCCATCCCAGGAAACAGCCTCCCGCAGAAACAGGACAGCAAGAACGGCGATCACGACGCTGATCAAGTTGCTCTTGAGATCATCGAGATTCCGGATTTCGAGCCATTTCGGCAGCGGGAGGGTGTCGTCGACGAAGAGCGAATACAGGCCCACGCTGATGATGTAGACGGCAATGGCGATGAGGAACACATCGACCGCCTCGATCAATCCAACCGCGAAGACCTTGACGGCCTTCGATGAGGTCTGTCCTCCGAGGACTGTGACAACGCCAGACGACACGAGGACAATCATTTCGTACAGCAAGAGCGCGAGCGATCCCAAAAACGTACAGATCACAGGTATGAGCATGATGTAGCGTCCGGAGGACAGAGCACGTTTCAACATGGGGGTTCTCTTGCGGAATTGGGGAAGGCTTGATCTGAGTCCGGCAGCTACCGCGCACCGCGCGCGTTGATCAAACCTTCCTTGAGGAAACAGGCGGGTATCGTCCTTGATCCTAAGTCCCAAACCTTTTTTCGAGTATTCGAATCTGAACAGGAGGGCCGTGCATCCGCGCTGGAGCCGAGGGTAGGTCCGCTGCCCGGCCGATCCCATGCGTCCCCAGGGCTTCCACGCGGCCGTCCTCCGCCACTGATGCCGGCGAAAAGTGGCGCGTTGCAGCCGGGCTATGCCGGACGTGTGAAGCGTGCGAGGCAGCTTGCGCCGGGTTAGCGGCGAGGCCAGTCTTCTCGCAAATGACGCCGGAGGAGATGGCCATGCCGTTCTACGACAAGGGCGACGTCCGCATCCGCTATGAGGAGAACGGCAGTGGCTTTCCTCTGCTGGTCACGCCGGGAGGCGGCCTGAACTCCCGCGTGAGCAACTGGCCCACCGCGGTGTTCAACGCAATGGAGGCCTTCAAGAACGATTTCCGCTGCATCACGATGGATCAGCGCAACGCAATGGGCGGCGAATCGACGGGCCCGGTGCCGGTCGAGGACCCCTGGGGAGCGTTCGCCGACGACCAGCTCGGATTGATGGACCACCTCGGCATTCAGAAATTCTTCTTCATGGGCTACTGCATCGGCGGCTGCTTTGCCCTGAAGCTGATGGAGCGAGCCCCCGATCGCGTGGTGGCTGGCGTATTGTGCCAAACTGTCGGGCATCGCCCGGAAAACCCCGACGTCATGTACAATTCCGGTCGCGACGTCTGGGCGCCCGAGTTTCTGGCCCGGCGCCCCGATGTGACGATGGCGACGATAGAAACCTATTTGCACAACCTGTACCGGGCGCGACCCGACTTCGTTTACAGCGTCCCGCGGGACTTCGCGCGCAAGTGCCAGACGCCGATGCTGGTCATGCCGGACGACACTCCCGCGCATCCGTATCAGAGCTCGATGGATGTGGCGGCGCTGGCGCCCAGAGCCGAGCTGACCACCTATCCGTGGCGCGAACCGCCGGAACTGCTCGCAGAGACGATCGATCACGTGCGCCGCTTCCTCCGCTCGCATCAGCCGGCACCGGCGAGTCGCTAAGATCGATCTGCCGCAAGACGCCCGATCTCTTCGACGATGTTCGTCGTCGTGCGCTGGCGACAGTAGCCGCTATTGTTCCTGAGCGCCCAATCATGCCGATCCCGTGTGAGCGTCGCGCAAGCATCTGTCGCGCATGTGACGAGATAGCCGAGATCGCAGGCGTCCCGGATGGCGGAATCGACGCACTGGTCGGTCAGGCCGCCGCAGACGATCAGGTATCGGACGCCGAGATTGCGCAGAACGTAGTCGATGTTGGTCGAGATGAACACGGACGAGGACGTCTTCGAC
>JAICLG010000212.1 GCA_025927515.1 Hyphomicrobium sp. | reverse complement strand
GCGATACCCCACGCCTTGGCTAAGCAAAACCTCGCCCTGGCTGATCTCCATAGTCGTGGCCTTTGCTGCAGGCATGAGAGAGAGAAAAACGGCAAAAGCAGAAGCCACTGCGAAACCTCGATCCATTTGACGGCCCTCCCGACAGGAAAACCAAATATAGCACTATAGGATTACTTTGGCCTAGTGAGATTGGGACCTATCAAGGCGCAAATTGGAGACACATCCACCGCAATGATCGCCGCGACGCGCGCTGCTTAGCGGATAAATCAGTTCCATTTAATACATCAATACACTGATAATACGCGGAATATCTACTTGAGAAAATCAGTCGATGGGCAGCCCATCGGGCTAAGCGTCTCCCCTTGACACTTCCTCGCTTATGTCGATAGGTACTATAGTTACTATGGACTAAATGGCTACATTCCCGCTCCGGGTCAGAACGTTGATCGACTTACATTGTCACCTTCTTCCAGGCCTTGACGACGGTGCACGCGATCTCAGCGTCGCGCTGAATATGGCGCGCATCGCGGCGGCCGACGGCATCGAGACTATCGTCTGCACCCCGCATATTCTTCCCGGCCTTTATCACAATAGCGGCCCCTGCATTCGCTCCGCGACGAACGAGCTCCGCATTGCTCTCGCAGAAGCGAATATCGCGATCGATCTGCTCTCAGGATCGGACGCGCACATGACGACGCGCTTTGCTGAGAAGCTAGCCGCAGGAGAGATATTGCCGCTGGCGAAGAGCCGTTACGTTCTCGTCGAGCCACCGCACCACGTCGCTCCCCTGCAATTGGAAGCGTTCTTTTTGGAACTCCTCTTCGCCGGGTACGTGCCGGTTCTCACGCATCCCGAGCGCCTGACTTGGATCGGCAGCGGGTACAGCACAATCAAACGCCTCGCGCGGTCTGGGGTCTGGATGCAAATCACATCTGATTCACTGGTCGGAAAATTCGGCCGTCAACCGCGCTACTGGGCTGAGCGAATGCTCGCGGAAGGTCTGGTGCATCTTTTGGCAAGCGATGCGCACGACGTTCACAAACGCCCGCCAATTCTGTCGGCCGGTCGCCAAGCCGTTGCGCGGCGCCTGGGCGAACGTGAAGCAACAAATCTGGTTTCGACGCGGCCCCGGGGTGTTATCGAAAATGAGGCTCCATCACGTCTTCCGCTACCGCCGACTGCATCTCGCTTAAGCTTCCGCATACGGCCTGAGCGACGAGATGCTTGGCGAGGCATGCCGCCGATGTCATCGCAATCGGCCGGGCTCGTGTTGAGCTTCGGCCTGGCGCTCTGCCTCTCGGCATGCGGGACAACATTGAGCGATAACGTCGACGCGCCGCTCGCCGCGAACGCTACCGGCCCAGCCCTTTCGAGCGGCTCTCCGGCTACGAAGCCGACGGCAACGGGCAGTGTTTCCCTGGCCAAGCGCGAGTTGCAGGCCGCCCGCCAGCTGACGGCCGTTTCCGATCCGAACAGTGCCGCCTACCGAATTGGGCCGCTCGATGTTCTCGATATCTCGGTCTTCAGAGTGCCCGAGCTCTCAAAAACCGTGCAGGTCGCAGCAACGGGAACAATCAACTTGCCGCTTGTCGGAGAAATGCCGGCGGCCGGACGAACCGCCCAGGACATCGAACGCGATCTGACGAAACGCCTCGGCGCCAAATACCTGCAATCGCCGCAGGTGAACGTCAACATCAAGGAATACAACAGCCAGCGCGTGACGATCGACGGTGCCGTCAAAAAGCCCGGCGTCTATCCCATTCGAGGTAACGCGACGCTGCTGCAAATGATCGCCACCGCCGAAGGATTGACGGATACGGCCCAGACCGACATCGCCGTCTTCCGCGACCGCGATGGAAAACGCCTCGCCGCCAAATTCGATATCGACGCAATCAGAACCGGACGGGAAAAGGATCCGCAAATTTCAGAGGGCGATCTGATCGTCGTCTCGGATTCGACGCTCAAGACGACCTACCAGGGGCTGCTCAAGGCGCTGCCGGTCACGAGCATTTTCGTTACCCTCCTCTAGCTCTCGCATTCTCAAAACGTCCTGTCGCGGTGAACGAAAAGCATGACGTCTTTCGGCGATACAAACCAAGCTTCGAGCAGTGTCAGTTCCGGAGAGCTTGCACCTGCGGCAGGCATCACGGCCGAGATTGCGGACCAATATAAGCTGGCGCTCCGGTACGCCGATGACACCACGGTCGACGATATGGATCTGGGTGCCAAGCTGAGGGAGCATCTTCGCATCTTCAATAAGCGGAAATGGCTGATCTTGGCTATTGCCGCAGCTGTGCTGATGATTGGCACCGTCAGAACGCTGATGACCATCCCGCTGTACACCTCGACGATCCGATTGCAGATCGACCGGAACGTCGCAAAGATCGTAGACGGCGGAAGCCTCACTCCGGTCGAAGGCACCGACATGGAGTTCTTGCGGACGCAGTATGAGCTTCTGCAAAGCCGAAGCTTAGCCGAGCGCGTTGCAACTGCTGCAAAGCTCGCCGATGATCCTAGCTTCTTTCGCCGTCGGCAATTCTCGATCATCGCAGCCATCAAAAGCCTCGTAGCACCCAGGCGCGAGAACGCCCCTCCGAGCACGCGCAACCTCATCGATGCCGCGACAGGCATTGTCCAACAGAACCTCGCCGTGAAGCCGGTTGCTGGTTCGCGCCTTGTCGACCTCTCCTACTCCGACCCCAACCCCGCCCGAAGCCAGAGAATCGCATCTGCCTACGCTGACGCTTTTATCGCTTCTAATCTCGACAAGCGTTTTGAGGCTAATGCCTACGCCAAAACTTTTCTCGAAGACCAGATCAAGCAACTCAAGCTCCGGCTGGAAAAGTCGGAAAAAGCCATGATCGATTTTGCGGAAAAGAAGAAGATCGTAACGGTCAATCAGAACTCATCTATCGCGGAAGCCGACCTGGACACTGCCAACGCAGCGCTGAGTACCGTCACGTCGGAAAGAATTCGCAATGAGCAACTATGGCGGCAGGTCGAAAATTCTGACGCGATAAGTCTGCCGCAATTCCTCAGCAACCAGGTGATCGACGGCCTCCGTGCGAAGCGCAATGAGCTGGTCGCAAACTACCAGGAAAAACTTGAGACGTTTAAGCCGGGCTATCCGGTCATGATCCAGATCAGCAACAAGATAGCCGAAATAGATAAGCAGCTCGCCGCCGAGGTGAAAACCATTCGCGCCTCGCTGCACGGCGCCTACGAATCTTCCCTGAGCCAGGAAAACGAGCTTAAGTCACGCGTTGAAAAGCTACGCAACGAAGTCCTGGACGTCCAAAAGCGATCGATCGAATACAACATTCTGAAACGCGAGGTCGATACCAACCGCGACCTCTACAATGGATTGCTACAACGCTTCAAAGAAGTTGACGTTGCAGGTGGCGCCGGCAGCAATAACATTTTTATCGTCGACAAGGCGAACCTGCCTGGCGCCCCGTCATCACCGAGATTGCTAAGTTCGATGCTGATCTTTCTGCTGCTCGGATCCGGAAGTGGTCTCGGGTTCGCCTATCTTCTCGAAAAATTGGATGACGTCATCGATTCGATCGAGGAAGCGGAGCGTATCGCGGGACTCGCGACTCTTGGCATTATCCCGTTCGTCAAATCGCAAAGCGCCGTCGAATTGGAACTCGATGACGCAAGGTCGGCCTTGTCTGAAGCCTATCGGTCGCTGTGCACGTCTCTGCAGTTTGCAACCACACGCGGCATGCCGAAGTCGCTGCTCGTCACCAGCGCCGCTGCTTCAGAAGGAAAATCCATCACGTCCCTGGCCATCACGCAACATTTCGCACGCCTGGGTTTGAAGGTACTCCTCATCGACGCGGATATGCGCAATCCATCGCTTCATAAGCTTCTTCGCGCCGACAATGCGATCGGACTCAGCTCTTATTTGATCGGAACGTGCACGCCACCCGAAGCTATACAGAAAACCGAAATTCCGAACTTGGCGTTCTTGCCGTCTGGCCCACTTCCGCCCAATGCGGCTGACGTTCTCAGCACCTCGCGCCTGACGTCGATGCTCTCCATTAGCCTCGAAGTCTTCGATCTCGTTATCATCGATGGTCCGCCGGTCCTTGGCATCGCCGACGCGCCACTGCTCTCGAACGCCGCGGAAGCAACCGTTTTCGTGATCGGCGCGGGCATTGCGCGGATCGGCTCGGTGCGAGGAGCGCTCAAACGATTGAACATTGCCAAAAGCCCGCTGATCGGAAGCGTCGTGACGCGGTTCGATGCTAAACGAGCGGGTTACGGCTACGGACGATATGGATATGGATACGCGTATGGCTACGGGTACGGCCTAACGTACGGTGAGCAGGCATTTTCCCGCGCTAAAAAAGCGCCCCGGCTTGATCCCCAACTCGAAACCGCGGCAAATAGCGAGGCGCCATCGTGAGCGCCGCGGAAGCATTGAGAGCGGCGGTCGACCTCTTTCACTTGCCATCCCAAGTCCGCGTCGTTCGAACGTTGCCTCTCCCCGCGGGAACCGAATTTCTCTTGCGCCTGGCATCGGGCGAAGCACGGGCTGCACACGAAGCTGAAATACATAGTGACCGCAGCGCGAATGCCAGTCGCGCAGCAGCAATTTTCTTTATCGAACAGATTTTGCTGAGCCCGGAATCGGATGAGTACAGAATTTTGGGGCTCGATCAGACAGCCACGATGGCCGAACTACGCGCCCATATGGCCTTGCTTCTGAAGTGGCTGCATCCCGATCTCACGGCTGACGAACACAAATCGCTCATGGCACGGCGTGTCATCGAAGCTTGGAACAAAGTCAAATCTTCGGAGCGGCGTCTCGGGCGAAACACCATATATTCTCGCCCAGATATGACGCCACCTGCGGATCCGCAGCCTCAATCATCAGCGAGAACCACTCCAAGGCGTAACAGCGAACTGGCTCAACGCGCTGCGCAAGCAAAAGAGCCTACCGGCGTTGGCCTCCATCGTTCGAGACGACCTTCAAATCGCCTCCTGAAGTTTTTCTTCTATGTCTTTCGGCGCAGCATCGTCCATTACAAGAACTGAGCCGTATGATGCTTGCCAATCGCTCGGCATTAGGTTTTGCGCGCTCGCGCTTCCCGCTTATCACACGCCGAATAGCATTGAGCGCCCTGGCAACGGCGCTACTCTGGCTCATTCTGACCCACACCTTCGTCGCATATCTTGCCGCGGCCCATCCCATCATTGC
>JAICLG010000065.1 GCA_025927515.1 Hyphomicrobium sp. | reverse complement strand
TTCGATTTCATCAGCCGGACAACCCCGGCGCCGGGAGGCAAGGACGAAACCATCCTGAACCAGCTCTTCCGCAATCTCGGAAAGCAGCAGCTTTTCGGCGGCAGCAGCCCCTTCGGAAGCGGCCAGTATTAATCCTTACGCGGCGGGAGTTGTTGGTGGCTGCGCCGCGGGCGGGCCTCGGGGGGCGCCTGCCAGGATTGCATCATTCTGCGCAGCAGGTGAAAGTCTCGTCCGGCGTCACTATTTGTGACGAGTTCAAACCAGCGCGCGAGCACCCCTATGACCGAAAATATCCAAGAAGGCTTTATGGCGTTCATCGCCGACGGCCAGGAAGGCATCGGCTCCGTCCGCGAAGTCAACAACACCTCGATCATCGTCTACGTCGAGAACGCTGGCGAGTTCGTCGTGCCGCGCTCGGCCGTCCAGGACGTGCATTCCGATAAGGTGATCTTGAGGCCCGACCGTCTCGACCGACGCCTGCTGATCGCCGTCGGTCACGCCCATGACAGCGAGGATCCCGATTTGGCGGGCTGACGACGCCGTGGCGGGCTTTCCGTTCTCGCATCACGCAATGAAAAAAGGCTCCGGAGCGATCCGGAGCCTTCCGTTTTTTCGATACGTTAT
The DNA here is from genome assembly GCA_025927515.1 of Hyphomicrobium sp. Taxonomy (GTDB): domain Bacteria; phylum Pseudomonadota; class Alphaproteobacteria; order Rhizobiales; family Hyphomicrobiaceae; genus Hyphomicrobium_B. The sequence continues at coordinate 12,228 of JAICLG010000065.1, read as the reverse complement.
GAGCGATTACCAGTGCGCCAGCACCGCGAGCAGCAGCAGCGCCACGATGTTGGTGATCTTGATCGCCGGGTTGACGGCCGGACCGGCGGTATCCTTGTAGGGATCGCCGACGGTATCACCCGTCACGGACGCCTTGTGGGCTTCCGACCCCTTGACGTGCCTAACACCGTCGACATCGACAAAGCCGTCTTCGAAGCTCTTCTTGGCGTTGTCCCAAGCGCCGCCGCCCGATGTCATCGAAATGGCGACGAAGATGCCGGTAACGATGACGCCAAGCAGCATCGCGCCGACGGCCGAGAACGCTGCGCCTTTGCCTGCGATGGCGTTGATGACGACGAACAGCACGATCGGTGACAGCACCGGCAGCAGCGACGGCACGATCATTTCCTTGATCGCCGCCTTGGTTAGAAGATCAACCGCTGCCGCATAGTCCGGCTTCTCGGTTCCCTTCATGATACCCGGCTTGGCTTTGAACTGCCGGCGAACCTCAAGCACGATGGCGCCGCCCGCGCGTCCGACAGCCGTCATCGCCAGACCGCCGAAGAGGAATGGAATAAGGCCGCCAAGCAGAAGCCCGGCGACGACGTACGGATTGTCGAGACCGAAGTTGACCTGCACGTCTTTGAAGAACTGGTAGCCGGTGGCTCCAGCCTTGTTTGCTTCGTCGATGAAGTGATGCAGGTCGTAATTGTAAGCCGCAAACAGCACGAGAGCGCCGAGACCTGCCGAGCCGATCGCGTAGCCTTTGGTGACGGCTTTCGTCGTATTGCCGACCGCGTCGAGCGCATCCGTCGAACGGCGTACTTCTTTCGGAAGCCCCGCCATTTCCGCGATGCCCCCGGCGTTGTCCGTGACCGGGCCGAAAGCATCGAGAGCGACGATCATGCCGGCGAGACCGAGCATCGTCGTCGTCGCGATCGCCGTCCCAAAGAGACCACCAAGCTGGTAGGTCGCGATAATGGCGGCAACGATCGCGAGCGTCGGCAGAGCGCAAGCTTCGAGCGAAACCGCGAGTCCCTGGATGACGTTCGTGCCGTGCCCCGTCACCGACGCCTGGCTGATCGACTTCACGGGGCGGTACCCGATGCCCGTGTAGTATTCGGTGATCCAGACGATCAACCCGGTCAAAACAAGACCGACGATCCCGCAGAGGAAGAGATGCCAGCCCGAAATTGTCTGACCGGCCGCCGTCCCGACATCGCCGAAGCCGCCAAGAACGTACTGCGTCGCCGCCCAGAGACCGATGATCGATAGCACGCCAGAAGCGATGACGCCCCGATAGAGCGCACCCATAATCGAGCCGTTGGTGCCGAGCTTGACGAAATACGTGCCGATGATCGACGTGATGATGCAGGCTCCGCATATCGCCAGCGGATAGAGCATCAGGGCTGCGAGATTCGCCTGACCCGCGAAGAAGATCGCGGCGAGAACCATCGTCGCAACGACGGTCACTGCGTATGTCTCGAAGAGGTCGGCTGCCATGCCGGCGCAGTCGCCGACGTTGTCGCCGACGTTGTCCGCGATCGTCGCAGGATTGCGGGGATCATCTTCCGGAATTCCGGCTTCGACCTTGCCGACGAGATCGCCACCGACGTCGGCGCCTTTGGTGAAGATGCCGCCGCCGAGACGCGCGAAGATCGAGATCAACGAAGCACCGAAACCGAGCGAAACGAGCGCGTCGACGACTTCACGGCCGCCCGCGTCCTTGCCGAGGCCAGCCGTCAGAAAAGCGTAATACCCAGCGACGCCGAGAAGCGCCAACCCCGCAACGAGCAGCCCTGTGATTGCGCCAGATTTAAAGGCGATGTCGAGACCTTTGCCGAGAGAAACCGTCGCGGCCTGTGCCGTCCGCACATTGGCTCGCACCGACACGTTCATCCCGATGAAACCTGCAAGGCCGGATAGAATGGCGCCGATTAAAAATCCAAACGCCTGCAACGGTCCGAGAAGCAGCCACGCCAAAATGAAAATGACGGCGCCGACGATGGCAATCGTTCGATATTGGCGGCTGAGGTAAGCTTGTGCGCCCTCGCGGATGGCCGCGGCAATCTCCTGCATCCGTGCATTGCCTTGGTCCGCGCTCAGCACGACGTTCGAAGTAACGAAGGCATAGAGGATTGCCAGCGCCCCGCAGGCGATGATCCCCCAAAGTATGTTGCTCATGGAGTGGTCCCTTTTGGCCCGCTTTTTATTTGTGCACACAGCTTCTGCCAGGATGGCAGACCCCGACTGCTCCCCAGACAGATTCGCCCAGCGAAAGTCGCGCGGACCATGCCAAATGTGCACTTACGTTGCAACAAGGGCACGTCCCGCTGGACCAATAAAAGCGGCCCGGAAGGCTCTTGCCTCGGGCCGCTCGAACCCACGTTTATTCAAGGGAAACGGTCTTTTCGCCATTCCACCGTTAGCGGTGATGATGGCCGCCGTGATGACCGTGATGCCGGAATCCACCGCGGTGACCCCGGTGATGACCCCATCCGTGATGGCGCCAGCCTCGATGGCCCCAGCCACGGTGACGCCAGTGGCGATGACGCCAGCCATAGCCACCATAGTAGCCGCCGTAATAATAGCGCGGATAGTAGTAGTCGTATCCGTAGTAGTAGGGCCATCCCCAGCCGATGCCATAGCCCCACCACCGGCGATGACGCCAACCCCAGCCACGGTGACCCCAGCCGCGGTGCCATCCACGGTGGCCCCATCCGCCATGCCAGCGGGCTTCCGTTACGAGGTTCGAGGTCTTTCCAACTTGCGCGGGCGTCAGACCAGCTGCCGCGTACGCGGGCGCGGGAAGCGTTCCCGCAAAAAATAGAAGTCCGCCCAGAACGGACAATGACATCAAAAATTTTCGCATGGAACTCTCCACATTCGGTATCCGGTTTGGATGCATCCTCGGAGACACGACGCGCCGTAATAACGCCGAAAAGCCGCTGCGGTTGCACGAGCGCGCAGGAGCCCGCGCTTCCATCCGAAAAATTAAAGTCTGAGCGCATGAACGTCCGATGAATGCTTGGACGGGGTGAGCGTTTTCTTACGCTCTGAAGAAGGAATGGACGGCGCTGCGCGGCTGGGAGCTGTCGGCACCTTCGGCTCGTGCTAGGCATATAGTCGTGCGCGACCGTGCTGATTGTATTGCGGAGGCCGACATGACAATTGAGGGAAGTCTGCAAAGCCCAAAAGGCATCGCGTTGATTGCTCAAGTTGCGCAAGCTTTTAATATTAACGACGACAAAGCCAACGCAGCGGTCCGGATGTTGGCCGACGAGCTCAACGCCCGTATCCAGAGAACCATGTTGTCTCGCGGTGGCGTGGCCGACGTCGCCAAGCTCGTGACCAATCCAGCCGCCGGACAAACTCTGTCCGACCCGCAAGCTCTGGCGTCTCCCGCAGCCGCCGAAGCTGGCAACCACATCCTCGACGTTCTGATCGGCAACAAGCACATCAGCAGGAAAATCGCCGGACGCACCGCGTCGCGAGCCGACATGGACACCGGAACGGTCGAGAAATTGCTGCCCGCCGTCGCCAGCTTCGTCATCGGCGAGCTTCAGCGCCAATCGCAGCCGGGTCTCGAAAACCTTCTTCGCAAAGCCCCGGAACTCGTCGGCGCAGGAGGCAGTCCGCTGCCGTTACCGGGAGACGCACCTTCCCGGCGGACATCGGACACCTGGAATTCTTCTCCGTCTGGTTCCCAGTCCGCGCCACGTGGCTCCATCGACGCCGGGCAGCCGCTACCCATTCCCGGCGACAACATTCCTGGCCTCGGCCGTTCGTCGCCTGATGAATATCCCGAGCAGCAAAACCCTTACGAGAGGCTTCCCGACATCGTCCGGCGCGGCGGCCAGCAATTCCCCGGAGGCGATGGCTCTCTGGAGAACATCATCCGCTCGATTTTCGGCAGGGTACTCGGGTCAAATCGCGGCGTTATCGGAACGATGATCGAGCTTTTCCTGATCCGCTGGCTTGCATCTCTGGCGCGACGCTTATTCTCGAGCGTGCTGGCGCGACGCTAACGACTAGCCATACAAAAAGAGGCCGCGTCGAACGCGGCCTCCAGGAACCCTCGATTCAACCGTCTACCGGCAAGGTCGCGCGCTGATATCGCAACTCCAAAGGCCGTGGATTCCAGCTTGCGAGCACTTGACGCGCTTGCTGGCTGCCTTGCGCCAGTGTGCCCAATCCGAACCGTATTCGAAGTCGGTAAAATCCGCCCACGATTTTATTCCTGCGCGAAGCGCGGCTTTCTTCGTCGCCAGTCCAGAGCTGGACCCGTAGTGATAGTGGTCGACGAAACAGGTCCGGCCATGCTCGCGTCGCTGCTCGTGAATAACTGCAACTCCTGTCTCGTCAGCCATCGCTGGCATAGCAAGAGCAACAAATCCGGCTGCTATCACAGCGAACCGAACACATCCCGTCATTGTCATTGTCGACCCCCCGGTAACGACTTGGGGCGGAACCCCGGTGGATATCTCGCAGATTCAGAACGCCAATCGAAGCATTGTCGAGGGTCTTGCCCAAGAAATTCTCAGAAAGCGGCAAACGGGGCACAGATGCACCCCGCCCATCGATTGCCCGGCCGTCAAATGCCGGACTTTAGGATATGGCACGCCGGCCTATTTGACCGCGACGACGGAGATCTCGACGAGCATGCGCGGGTCGATGACCTTCGCTTCGACGCACGCCCTTGCCGGCGCGTCCTTACCGCCGAGCCAGGCGGTCCAGGCTTTGTTCATGCCGTCACGATTGCGGATATCGCTGAGCCATACCGACGCCTGCACGACCTTTGACTTGTCCGTACCCGCCAGCGCCAGAAGCCTGTCGATCTCAGTCAACACTTCGGCGGTCTGCCCTTCGACATCGCGCGACAGATCCGCCGGAATGACCCCCGCCGTGAAGACGAAGCCGTTCGCCTCGGTGACTTTCGAATAAACTGCAGATGTTTCGTAGCGTTTGACGGTCACAGGTGCCTCCCAGATGCTCAACCCGCGCCTCATAGCAGGCCGGGGCACGCGCCTGAAGGCTTAAAGCAGCGGCGGGTCGACGTGACGCTCGCCGTCAATGACGAGGCCCTTGAGCGCAGCTGTTCCGTCGCTGCCGACGGCAACGATAGCTTCGATCTTGTGGTCCCGAACCTGGTTTTCGAGCGCCCGCCCGGTGCCCTCCGGCACGAAATAACTTTCGATGCCGTAGCGAACGCTGACGGTCTTTTCCGATCCGTCCGCCTGCGCCCAGGCATTCCCGACTCGTCCCTTCAATACGACATCTCCAGCTGCGACCTGCGATGGAAACGCCGGAGCAACGTCCTTGACCGTCCACCCGCCATCCGCTTTCGGACGTAGCGTGACGAATGCAGCCGACCCGGCTCGAAGCTCGGCGATACGTCCCTCGGGCGTGTTCGACTTGTTCAACGTCGAGACGTCATAGCCGAGCGTCACGTAATCGCCGCGGAAGAGATCGCGCGGATCGAGAGGTTTGACCGGCATCGTGATCTCGTGACCGGTATTCAAAAGGCGGTCCTTGTCGTAGACCATTTTGAACAGCGCCGCCGATTGCACCAGAGCGACGATGATCAGCAGCGGCAAGAAGTATCGCGGTGCGCTGCTCATGCGGCCGCCTCCCCGCCCTGTCCCCGCTGCGCAAGGCGGAGCGCCATATAGGCGAGTCCCGCTACCAGCAGCGCGGCGACCAGAAAGAACAATGATGTATTGAGGATCGATCCGACCGTCTTCCAGTAGACCGACAATATCTCTAGCGAAAAGCCAATATAACCCAGCCACAACACGCCGCGATTGCCCGTCGCCAGCGCGTAACTGATCGCGGCGAGCAACAGGATCAGCGTCAGTGCTGCGAGCGCAACCAGCGTGCCGAGCGACGGGTTTTCGAAAAACTGCAACGCATAAAGTCCAGCGAACGCAACGGCGACGGCATAGGCGAGAATGGGAGCCGCAACGTGCTCGTGCTCGGGAGCAGCTTTCTCCGCCGCAATCGCAGCGCCCGCCGCCACCAGCCCGAGAATTGCAACAAGTGCGTGCTGATGACCGTTGTCCAAAAGGTATCCGAGCGAAACGACGAACAGCGACAACGCTAGCGCCGACAGGTGCAGACCTGCATGCCACCGCTGCCAGATAAACGCGGCCGAAACGGCGGCCCAGCCGATAAGGAACGGCCAGTGCACCTCGTTGCTCTCCAACGTCTGCATCCCCGACCACACGCAGACGAGCACCAGCGATAGCGCCAACACCGGATTGGATCTCAGAAGCACGCCTGCGAACAGCGCACCGATCCACCACATCAACACGCCGTCCGCCGGATCTCCGCTGATGTTGTACATCTGGCTGATCAGCATGATGCTGGCGCCGAACATCGCCGCGGAAAACAAAATGGCTGCATCGGCGAAGGCGCGATGCCCACGCGCCGCAAGCCAGCCAGCAACGCCATACCCGATCCAGATCGTCGCCAGCAAAAGCAAAAGCCGTGCGAAGCGGGGCATCTCTTCCCAATGTGCCGCGACGAATGAGATGGCCGCAAACCCGAAGAGCACGCTCGCCAGAATGCCAAGCGCCGACGGCAGGCTGAACTCCCGGCCGCTCGCTTCGACATCAGCCAGAATTGCAGCGCGCCCCTCTTCGCTGACCCAACCGTTCTGCCGCCAGCGATCGAGATCGCGGGTCAGTCGCTTTTTATAGGAAGCCCACATGTCGAACCCGCTTGACCTCAAAGGCCATTTCTTTGCCGCCGCAGACTTTCCCCGCCGCGTGGCAGTTTTCTGACCGTCCGGCGTTGAACGCGTTTTTGTACCGCAGAATACCTCGGACTGGCGCCTCTTATCTCAATTCACCCAAGCACGCGGCGAGCAAGAACGGCACGAACCGTTGCAAGCCCATTCCACCCCGCTTAAGTACCGTTTCGGGCGCGTGCACGACGACACGCGCCATTCGATCTCGCTGAACATTCGATCGATTCGCGTCAATCGCTACGCCGTGAAACGATTCAGACACTATGGAAACATTCACATATGACCAAAACGCCTGCCGTTCATGTCGTCGGGGCCGGCCTCGCAGGCTCAGAAGCCGCGCACCAGATCGCTCGCGCGGGCCTTCCGGTCGTGCTCCACGAGATGCGTCCTCTGCGCGAAACGGAAGCCCATAAGACCGACGGCTTTGCCGAGCTCGTGTGCTCGAACTCTTTCCGCTCCGACGATTGGGAGAACAACGCCGTCGGCTTGTTGCATGAGGAAATGCGCCGCGCCGGATCGCTAATCATGGCAGCGGGCGACAAGCACAAGCTTCCCGCGGGCGGTGCACTCGCCGTCGATCGCGACGCCTTTTCCGCCGAAGTCACCGCACGCCTTATGGAGAACCCGCTCGTCACGATCGTGCGCGGCGAGCTCGAAGGCCTGCCTCCGGATGACTGGACAAACGTCATCATCGCCACGGGCCCTCTCACCTCGCCCGCGTTGAGCGCAGCGCTTGCGTCATTGACCGGCGAAGACTCCCTCGCGTTCTTTGACGCCATCGCACCCGTCGTGCATCGCGACAGCATCGATACGTCGATCGCATGGTTTCAGTCGCGTTACGATAAGTCAGGCCCCGGCGGCACGGGCGCCGACTATCTCAATTGTCCGATGACGAAAGAGGAGTACGAAGCCTTCATCGATGCGCTACTCGCCGGCGAGAAAACGTCCTTCAAGGAATGGGAAGCATCGACGCCCTACTTCGACGGCTGTCTGCCGGTCGAGGTCATGGCCGAACGTGGACGCGAGACGCTTCGCTTCGGACCGATGAAGCCCGTCGGCCTCGACGACCCGCGCACCGGCCGCTGGCCTCACGCGGTGGTGCAGCTTCGTCAGGACAACGCGCTCGGCACGCTTTGGAACATGGTCGGCTTCCAGACCAAACTGAAGCACGCTGAACAAGTGCGGGTATTCCGCACGATACCCGGCCTTCAGAACGCCGAGTTCGCGCGCCTCGGCGGATTGCATCGCAACACCTATCTCAACTCGCCGAAGCTGCTCGATCGCTCGCTGCGCCTCAAGGTTCAACCGCGCCTGCGCTTCGCAGGCCAGGTCACCGGCGTCGAAGGCTACGTCGAAAGCGCCGCGATGGGGCTGCTCGCGGGCCGCTTCGCTGCAGCCCAAGCGCTCGGACACAAGATCGAAACTCCGCCCGCAACGACCGCGCTCGGCGCTCTCATCAATCACATCACCGGTGGCCATCTCGTCAGCGATAACGAGGAACGATCGTCTGCGCGATCGTTCCAGCCCATGAATATCAACTACGGATTGATCCCCGAGCTCGATACCGTTCCGACGCACGACGAGAACGGTAAGCGCCTCAAAGGTCCGGAACGCGGCCGCGAGAAAAAACGTGCGATGTCGCGCCGTGCCCTCGCCGACCTCGCCCGCTGGCTCGAAGCCGACGCTTCACTCAGCATCGCGCAATCGGCTTAGCCGACCGGCAATACCTGTCGCGCTCACGGCGAACTCGATGCTCCGCCGCTTGCGGGCGCGAAAGGACGAATGGCCGTCTCGGGAAGTGCGCCTGTCTCGGGCGGCTCTGCTGCCGGTGGCGCAGGCACTGGCGATGCCGACGCGCCCTCTCCTCCGCCCCCAACAGGCAATCCGGCCGTGCCGGGCACCGCCCGGGCAGCCTCGGCCTTCGTATCGAAGGGCGGAAGTGAAAGCGGGGCATCAGGTACCTTCGCGTCCGCCGCAGGTGCACCGCCGACAACAGGAGTGGGCGCTCCGACGGCCGGTTGCGTCGGAGCCAGGATAGCCTTTGCTTCGCCGAGCCCGTTATCGGATCCGGACTGCACAGGCGGCAATGGCTTTTGCGTTGATGCGTCGACCGGCGGTGGCTGCCGTTGCGACGGTGGCGAAGCCAGAGGCTGCGACGGTGATGGAGACTGCGCCGGTTCGGGCGTCATCGCCGGAGCCGGACCACCGATATCGGCATCGGTCGCCGGAACGACCCTCGGACCATGACCCGATGGTTGCGCAGGTGCTGGCAACGCCGAGGGCAGAGGTGCGGGTACGGGCGCCAGACCCGCCTTCGTTTCGGGCTGTCCGTCCTCGGTCGGAGGCAACGACCCCGACTGCACGTCGTTCGGGCCGGACACCACCGCCTTGACGCTCAGAGCCTTTGGCTCCGTATCTGGCAGCGGCAACGCCAAAGGATCGTCGTCGGACGAGATGGCAAGGTCTTCCGAGTTATCCGGACCTTGACCGTATTTGCGCAGGACGGCGCGCGCTTTGTCGACGACGGCGTCGGCGATCGCCGCCTGGCCTTCCGCCGTCGGATGGAAGGCGCCCGAATAGGTTGATGCAATAAGCAACTGCAAGGGCGCGAGTGGCTCGATCTTCAAGACCTTCGTCAGCAGCCCCGCCGCGACGTGAAAGTTCGCCGTCATGAACGCGTCGTTCGGCGTCCGGAACCAGCGCTGACGGGAAGCATACGGCAAATAGTCGGCCGGATTGTAGGGCGTCCACACACCATTCACTTTGCGTGGCAGGCGAAGATCGTCAACTTGGCTGACGCCCTGCACGCTCAGCCCCGCGCAGATGCCGCGACCGATAAAAGTACGTCTGTGCGTTTCGACGTAGGTCCAGCCAAATGTGTTGGCGCTCTCGCGCATTTGCCGGTTGAGCTTGTCGGCGAACCACGTGCCGAGCCTCAGCTTGGTTCTGTCGAGATGAAAATCCGGAACGACTTCCATACCGGCGTTGCCGCTTCCGCAGGTGTCACTGCCGTCGCCTTGCAGCGCCAGCCCCGGATAGGCGACGAGGAGAATGCGGTCGCTTTCATCCCACGGCATATAGAGGATGTTGTGCAGCGCGCGATTGAGCGCCTTATAGCGCGCCCCGAGATGGCTCAGCTCTGCCGAGGCTTCCGCTTCGCCGTGCACTTCACCGAGCCAGCCGCCCAGCTCTCGCAAAATGGACTCGTTGGAAAGCACGGCGTTGGCGAGCAGGCGCGAGAACCCGATGTCGTTGCCACCGATCGACACCAGAACAAGGTCGATCTTGCGCGCGACGTCTTGCGGGCATTTCCGCAGGACGATGTCCTTCAGCTCCGGCACTTGCCCATTGATATGATAGGCTTCCGGCGCATCCACCGCCGCGGTCGAACTGTTTCCGCATTGCGCTTGGGCGACTGCCGAAATTTGTGAATAGCGCGGCGGGTTCGGCACCCACTCGTTGCCTTTGTAGCGCAGGAAAAGCCCATCGGTGATCTCGGCACCTGCACAGGAAACACCGACGAACGTCACGGCCCGGTGCGGATCCTCGATCGCCAACTGCAATGCCGTGCGCGATTGCTCTGAATAAAGAGACCGGTGGCAGGCCTGATCCAGCCAGCGCGCGTTTTCTTTTTGAAATGCGGTATCTCCGAACTCGCGCCACGGTCCGACGCGCGCCGGATACCCCGACAAGCCGCTATAAAGTCCGACGGTACTGTAATCGGCCGAGCGCTTGCGGGAAAAGCGCACCGCGACGTCCGGATTGCCGTCTCCCGACGCAAAGCTATCGCCCATGCCGACAACGAGGATGTCGCGGACCTTGACGTCGGCCTTGGCGACTTCGAGGCCGCCGATCTCCACGCTGACGATTGCACCCATCGGATAGGGAATGACAAAACGCACCGGTTCGTCGCAAGGCTGCGTGACGGCTTTGCCTCGTGGCTGGTCGGAATCTCGTGGCGCCGTGAGCCAGGTGCACGACAGCATCTTCGGCGTGTCTATGCCGACGGCCTTGAAGATGACGGCATGACTTTTCGGATTGATGTAGTCGTCATACGCCGCGCACTTGAAGCGGTTATTGTGCCAGCACGTATCGCGATACATCGACGATGCCCAGCCTTCGGGATCGTTGGCTTGCAACAAGCGCTCTTCGGACAAAACGGGCGTGGCACGCTGCTCAGGCCCGAGCGAACGATAGGCGACGCGATGGGCCTCCGTGTCTTTGGGATTGGTGAAAAAGCGAAATGGATTTTCGACGCGCCAGGTAATGATCGCCGATGCCTCGGCGCGGCCGGGCGCTGCAAACGAAAGAACGGCCACAACTGCGCCAGCCAACAGCGACAGTACCGCGGCCCGGCGCGATGCCGATTGCGAGCGAGATATCATCTGCCCCCTTCGCATTGCTCGTAAGTCGACGCGCTTCTCAGAGCGTTCTGGTCCAATGCGCACGTGCTATGCGCCACAAGCGGGCAAGCGGCGCCATCTCGACGATGTCACGGCGCGGCTCATGCCGAGGCTCCTGCAAAGCGCGAAAATAGGGCTCGATGAGGGCAAGCGGCAGCAGCGCTGTCGTAAAAAACCTTGGTTTGCCCACTAATTGGCGCTTGACCGCAGAAAGAGAGGCGTTCGCCTCATGCGCAAGCCAAGCAATTTGCTCACGCCAGTCGGCATCCTCGGACGGCGGAGAGCGCGCATCGGGCAAGGGCGAGCGGCCTGCCGCCAGCGCGTAGGGAAGCGTCAGGCCGATGCGGGTAAGCCCAGACGCCCGGCCCGCGGCATCGACGAGATCGCGCGCATCCGCGTCGAGCGGACCGTGCAGAACCTGCAATGCGAATGCCAGCGGCGTCCCGTCGATGGCGCGAAACGACGTGTTGAGCGCCACATCGTCGGCGGGTGGATCGGCAAAAAGCGCATCGGCATGTGCGCTGAAATAATTTTCGAGATCGCCTTGCGGCAGCTTGTGACGCTTTACGACGCCGGCAAATTGATCGAGCACGGGATTGCCCGAAAGCGCCTGCTCCCGTTCGCTTCCGAGAAGCGCATCCCGCCACCACGTGATGCGAATTTCACCGAGGGCCGCGTCGCTGACCCGCGGCGCGATGCGCGCGATCTCGCCGTCGAACGCCGCAATCGCGATCAGATCCTCGCGAAGATCAGGAGGAGCAAAGAGGGCGGCGTAATAGCGGTCCGGAGCGTTGGCCCGCGCGCTCGCTCGCACGGCTTCGGTATTGATGGTCGTTGCAGGGTCGTTGCTCACACGTCGCTCCGGATGCCGAGGCTCAAGGGACGGCAATCAACGCAGCCGCGATGGGCCGCTTCTCTGCAATCAGAATGTTGTAGGTGCGCGCCGCAGCTCCTGTCGACATCGGCTCAAGCCCGATATTCGCCTTGGCGAAGGCTTCGTAAATTTGCGGCTCGGGCCAGACCTGCGTTTCACCTGTTCCGAGGAGAAGAGCGATCGGCGGCTCAAGCGTGCTTAAGACGAACGTAAAGTCCTCG
>JAICLG010000185.1 GCA_025927515.1 Hyphomicrobium sp. | reverse complement strand
TGTGAACCATCGGATGGAGTGCACTGAGGGCGATTGCGCGCCCTGTTTTTCGGCAAATACGCGCAGCGCCGATGCAGGCAAATCTCCTAATGGTCGAGTGTGGAACATCCATAAAATGTCTTTCGCACGCAGTGGGCATAAGCTGCGCCAAGGAGGCGCATGCGCCGCGGTTCGCACACAGGCTTTGCTCCTTCGAGAAATTTTACCACTCGCGCTGATGGTGACGTTGCTAGGCGCGCTGTCCCCGCCCTCGGCCCGGGCGGACGAATATCGCGTGGCTCCGGGCGACACGATCGAGTTTTCGACTGTCGCGACGCCGGATCTCAAAACTCGCGCAACCATCCGGCTTGATGGCGAAGTCACTCTTCCGCTTATCGGTGACGTCAAAGCGGCCGGACTGACGCTCACAAAACTGCGCGCCAAGCTGCAAAATCTTCTGGCATCGAAAGTTTATCGTAAGCGGAGTGAGGACGGGCGTGAAGTTCCCGTCATGCTTGCTCCCGACGAAATCTCCGTCACCGTAGCGGAGTACCGGCCGATCTACGTCAATGGCGATGTATCAAAACCGGGCGAGCAGCAGTTTCGCCCAGGCATGACCGTTCGTCAGGCGATTGCGCTCGCCGGCGGCTACGACATCATGCACTTTCGGATGCAAAACCCATTCCTTGAGGAGGCTGATTTCCAAGCCCAGTACAACTCGCTTTGGACGGAGTACGCCAAGGACCAGGCGGTTATCGCCCGGATTCACGCCGAACTCGACAATGCCGACGCTCTCGATCGCAAAACTCTTCTCGAAACGCCGCTGCCCGAGCAACTCACGACGCGCATCGTCAACATCGCGCAGAAGGAACTCGCCGCACGCAACAGTATCTACCAAAAGGACGAAGCTTATCTTCAAGACGCGGTGAAAAAAGAGGGTGCGCGTATTGGAATCCTCGCGGAACAGGAGAAACGCGAGAAGGCGGGCGTCGACGCCGACGTCGAGGAGTATAATCGCGTCAACGGACTGTTCGAAAAGAAAACTTTGCCCATTACCCGGCTTGTGGACGCGCGGCGGACAATCCTTTTCTCATCGACCCGCTATCTGCAGACGCTCGTCGAGAAAGGTAACGCGGAGCGCGGCCGCGACGAGCTGGTCAACAAGTTGCAAAAACTTCCGGATCAGCGCCGCAAGGAGCTTCTGGCAGATCTGCAGGATGCCAACGTCAAACTGGCGACAACGCAGGCCCAATTGCAGGCAATCGGCGAGAAGCTGATTTACACCGGCCTCGTGCGTTCGCAGCTCGTACGTGGCAAAGGCTCCGAACCCGATATCATCATCCACCGTAGCCAAGGCGAAGCCATAACGGCGAGCCAGGATAATGAGCTCATGCCGGGCGATGTGGTGGAGGTCGCCCTACAAAAACGCCTGATCGTAGGCGAGAACGCGCCGCCCGCCGACACGTCGGCGAGGCAGGAAACAGAAAACGCGAAACCTCCGCAAACCCCTCCTGCGCCTTCCAACAGCCGATGAGCGAGCCATGCAGAAAGACCGCGCAGGCATCGATTTTTCGGTGGTCATTCCTCTCTTCAATCGTGCCGCCACGATTGAAAAGGCAATCGACAGCATCCTGAGCCAGACGGTCTCAGCCAAGGAGATCATCGTCGTTGACGACGGGTCCACCGACGACAGCGTGGGCGTGGTGAAAAAGATGGCGTGCCCGCTCGTCAAGGTTCTTGCGAACGAGCGCAACCTCGGGGCGACGGCGGCGCGAAATCATGGCGCAAAAGCAGCGACGGGAAACTGGATCGCTTTCCTCGATAGTGACGACTTCTGGCATCCCGAGAAGCTTGCCGCCGAGCGCGCGGCGATTGCGTCGGGCGGGGATGATGTGACGGCGCTGGCCTCCAACCACGTCCTGGTCATCGACGACCGCGTTTCCGATATTGCGACACGGAAAGAGCTTGTCTCCGATGTAGCGGATAAATTGCGAACCGAAAACTTTCTCGGCACATGCTCCTGCATGACGGTGCGGCGCGATGCATTCCTCGCAATTGGTGGTTTCAACGAGCGGCTGAAATCGTGTCAGGACTGGGATCTATGGCTGCGCCTAGCGAGCACCGGGAAGGTGATAATCTCCAAGCCTCCCTACGTGTTCTATCGGTTCAACACGCGCGACAGCATATCGAGCGACGGCCGCAAACGCCAATCGGGCCATATCCACATTTGGAAATCTCACATCCGCCAGGGCCGGAAATTTGCCGGCGATCGGACGAGCTTGGCGCTCACCTTTGCCGACGTTTGCATGAACCGGAATAAACGAAAATCATTTCGGCGATTGTGTCGGTACGCGCTACGCGCGGAGCCACGCCGATTTCGTCAGATCGGCGCTATGCTCATTCATGGCGCAACATCGTCCGATTATATGAACTACCGGCGGCGCATGGAGCGGTCGATCGAGGTCATGCAACGCGTGCGTCGCGGGCTTGGTCGCGGTGGTGGCTCGCCGCGCGAGATTGCCCTCCCGCCCACCGCGGCGAGCGCGCCTATCGCGCCAAGCGTGCGCGAATAAATTCCGCATTCAGGAAAAAATAGGCGCGCTTTTCAGGAAAAAGCATCAGCACGGCAAGGTAGATGGCGAAGCTCAAGCACACCAGCAATCCGCACGTCAGTATGTCGGCCCTTCCAATAGCCGGCTTGAGCGCGAGAAGCCCAATCGCTGCCACTGCTGTCGACAACGCATGCGGCATCGCCATTGAGTAGAGGTCGCGAGCCTCGACCGGACCCACACGCCCCGCCGCGGCCCAGATCACCGGAAGCCGGATGAGATAGTCGGAGATCGTGTAGGCAGCGGCGACGCCTACGGGCCCCCACGGCAAACCGGTGACGAACGCCGCGACCGTCGTAACTGCGCCAAAGAGACCAATCCAGAAGAAGCCGCCGCCTCGGCCCTGGCTGATGTAAAGCCAGCCGATTGTCGAGGTCATAACCTGTTGCAAGCCAGCAATGCCAAGCCAAGCGAAAATGGGAGCTGACCCTAGCCAGCGGTCCCCAAGCAGGATTCGAAAGACATCCTCGGAATAGATCGTCGCAAATAAAATAGCGGGCTGCGTCGCGAGCAGAAGAATTGAGACGCACTCCATATATGCCCGTTTGTAGCGTTGCGGATCGGAGAGGCTTCGCGAAAGCATCGGGATCATCACGCGCCCGATGGGGGCATGGATCTGCGAGAGCGGAAAGAGCAAGAGCCGGTACGCTCGATCGTAGAAGCCAAGCGCATTGTCGCCGAAGAGTTTTCCGATGAGCAGTTTGTCGGCATTGCGCGACAGATAGTTCGCTAGATTGAACCCAGACACACCCGAGCCGAAGCCGATCATCTCGCGCGTTTCGTCGTCGAACTGCGGTTTGCCCGGACGAAATCCGCTGCGGATCCAACAGCCGGTCAACGTGACGAACGCTGAAGCGCATGCCGCCGCATAGAGGGCCCAATAGCTCTCGAACTTCCACGCCAGAACGATGCCCACCGCCAGGCTCGCCGCCATCGCAAGCGCATCGATCAACGCCAGCTCTGCGAAACGCATATGGCGGTTGAGCAGCGCGAACGGAATGGCCTGCACGCCACCGGCCGCTATTGGAACCGTGAACGCAATCGTGAGCGCTTCTAATCTTGGCTCATGGAAAAAACGGGCAATGGCCGGAGCGCTGACCGCCAACAGCATGGCCAGCAGGCAGCCGAGGCAAGTTGAGATCCAGAACAGTGAATTCAATTGCCCCGGACCAATCGTCTCGCGCTGAATGACCGCCTGCGTGGTCCCGAGGTCCTGGATCATGGTCGCGAACGCCGTTACGGTCGCGACCATGGCGATCAAACCGAAATCGGACGGGGCGAGCAGGCGAGCAGTGATCACCGTAAAAGCAAAGCCGGCCGCAACCCGCCATGCTTGCGCGACTCCCATGAACATGACGTTCTTCGCGGTTTCTCCCCGGGTGCCGGTCGGAGAGGGGTTCTCGACTTCGGCCATTGTTGCCGCTCCTGGCGTTGGCAAAATCGTGCGCGATATTGCGGCGGCCTGATCAGGCGCCGCGACGCCCGAGCGTTCTGAGTGCTTCGTAGACTCCGGGACTCACGGTGGATTTGATCGCATGCCCTACCAATTTTCGGGCCAGCGACCTCGCAGACGGTTCAGCCGCTTTATAGCGCGTCGGTAGTGTTCGAAAGCGCTGAGCGAGTGCAACGCCGGACAGCGGCTCGGGCGTGAACATCTCTTGCGAGCCAATCGAGAGCACAGGCTTGCCCGCAAGGCGGCATATGTCGCGCGCCTGCTCGCGTTCACTTTCAATGAACAGAAGCGCGCTCGGACGTTTCCTGTAGACGTCCGCCTTGAACGTCGCGTGGCTGCGGGACTGCAGTCGCGCCTCGCGTGTCGGAAGGTCGAGCATGACCAGCTCGCCGTACTGGATGCCGCGTTTATGCAGCCAGTCCTCCGTCTCCTTTCGGTATTTTTCGAGGCGGCTCGTCACCAGCCAGCCGATTTGCCGCGTCGGCGTATGCAATGGGGACGCATGGAGAAGGAATTCGAGGTAGTTTTCGCCGTCGTCGTTCTCGTGTTCAGTGGGATCGATGCAAAGCACGCCGTCGATGTCCACACAGCAGCGCTCAAGCATGTTGTGATGCATGACATTCCACTGGAAGAGCCGTGGCTGCGGGACAACCTTCAATGTGATGTCGACGCCGGCGCAGCGTGATGACGTCCCATAGACGACGCAGAAGCTGAACGGAATTTTGGGAAATGCGGAGATCAATCGTTCTCGCGCCTCCCGAATGGATTGGCCCGTGTCCGCACTGTCGTCCATCACCAGCACGCGGCGTGCTTTATGCGGGTCGGCCTGGAACAAATCTCGCCGGCGCGTGCGTCCTGACGATAAAATGCGACCCGCCAGGAAGCCTTCGACATCGGTAATGGGGACATTCAGCGCGAGCGCGACGAGTGTCCCTGCGAGAAGCCCGCTCCTTGGAATACCTACGACCAGTTCGACATCGGCGGGAATGAGAGGCAATCCCGCGATGACGTCGTCATTGAGATCGGCGACCGATCGATAATTCATGAAAGCCTCCGCGATAAGCGCTAGTTGCCAGTACCGCGGAGAACTTCTGTTTTGAGCGTCGTCCAAAGAATGCGCAGATCGAGCAACAGCGACCAATGCTCGACATACGCGAGATCGTAGGCGATGCGTGCCCTTGCGAACTTTGCATCCGTCGTACTTCCTCGCAGCTCGTTGATTTGCGCCAAGCCGGTTAAACCGGGGCGCACGCGGTGGCGCTCGAAGTAAGACGGCACCAAAGCCTCGTAGATCATGCCACCGGCGCGCATGCCGGGTACGTGCGGACGCGGTCCGACAAGAGACATGTCACCTTGTAAGACATTAATGAGCTGAGGCAGCTCATCGATATTTGTACGGCGAAGAAAGCGCCCGAGCGGCGTTATGCGCGGATCCCCAGTCCGGGTCTGGGTAACGCCGGACATGTCCGCATCGTGGGCGAACATCGTACGGAACTTTAGAATCGTGAACTGTTCATTGTTGAGCCCGTAGCGCCGCTGACGGAAAAACACCGGACCAGCCGACGTCAATTTGATTGCCAATGCCGTCACTGCAAGCAGCGGCGCGAGACCGAGCAGCAAGGCGGACGAAATAGCGACATCAATCACGCGTTTGAGGACAAGCGCCAATCTGACGTCAGATGCTGGCCCGTGACGCAAGCTGATCGTGCTGCTGCTTGGAAAATTGTGCTGGCCCGGTTGCGCACTTTGCTCGGCAATACCAAAGCTCATCCTCGTCCCTCCCACCACTCAACGACTAGATGTGCTGCGTCGCAAAAGTTGCGCGCACCGATGGAAAAGTGATGTTCCCCGCAAAGGTTCCAGTCTGAGCCTTTTCGCCGCAGCGCAAGACCACTAACCGAATTAGCCGCCTCGCTAATTGTTCTTAAGCGGCGGTGCCTTCGCGCTCGCAGCAATTGAGGGAACCATCACCTCAAACCCCAGTTGCGAAAGCCATGGACGGGCCGGTTTTTATACGGGGAATGAGCAAAATGGTGCGCCGCAATGGGGC
>JAICLG010000362.1 GCA_025927515.1 Hyphomicrobium sp. | reverse complement strand
TCGATCTCGCAGCGTTCGTGTCGGGCAATATCCCAGACCCCCGCCGGCCGCGCGCCGAGCTTGGCTTCCTGAAACCGCTCATCCGCCGGTCGTTTCTCATTGAACACAACTTGAGATATGACGAACAGCTGCGGCTGGGCGAGGATTACGCGCTTTACGTCGAGGCTTTGAGAGCCGGCGCTCGCTTTCACATCGTTGGGCCATGCGGCTACGTCGCCGTCGAGCGGACCTCATCGATCAGTTCGCATCACAGCTCCGCAGACCTTCAACGGCTGGTGGAGTTCGATGCCAAGTGTTTGGCGGCAGCCAAGCTGACTTCCGCCGAACGCGCGGTCTTCGAGATGCATCAAGCGGTAACGCGAAAGAAAGCCGACTATGGCCGCGCGCTCGAACTTCGCGCGAAAAACGGTGTCATGGCGGGCATTCTATTTTCTTGCAGCCGCGCATCATCGGTACCTTACATGATTGCCGAAACGTGGCGCGCCAAACTTCGCGCCGCCGCTCAACATTTGAATGTGAGACGCCCCGATCTAGAGCGCCAGATCCGATATCTCGTCGGCGCGGGCACGTCGTGAGACGCGTTACTTTTTAATCTTGCAAACGATCGATTCCGGGAACTGACATTTGTCTCCGGCCTTCGTGAACGCTACCCAGTCATAATATGCCGACAGAGGAAGGGGCGGATTTTCGAATGGCCCCATCCATTCGCTCAACTTCGAGCTGTTCCAGATCATCATAATGATTTTGCTGTTGTGGGTTGGGAAGGGCTTGCCCGGCTCACGCAGCACTTCTCGGACGAGCTTACCGTTGATGTACCATCTCAATGAATCCGGCAGCCATTCATAGGCATAATCATTCATGCCACTCGATGCGTCGAAGCCGAGGTCATTCAACGTGACGCCTTGGTTTTGCCCATCAACGAGATAGTTCAGTTGCACCTTGTTGGTATCGCGCCCGAGAAATTCGATATCGATTTCGCTGTTATGCTTCGTCTCAGGGTCTGGAGAGGAATAGCTAAAGAAGGCCGAAACAACTCCCGATGCCGCGGTTGCCCGCATCCGGACCTCGTACGTTCCGTAGCCGTAGAGCTTTCGCGATTGCACCTCCGCGCAAGAAAACGGCTTGCCGAGCAGAGGCTCTTTCGTCAATTCCAGGCGAAGCTTTTGTTCGTTGATGCGCACATTATCGCGCGTCCACGCACAATCCCAATAATCGCCGTTTGTCCATCCGTTAGACGGCGCCCATAGGCTGGAATCCAGTCTCGAAAACTTGCTGACGAAAGAGCCGCCGAGATCGTCGGCCGGGGCGGACTGCGATGCAACAGCCATACTAAAAGCCAACGCTGCCGAATAAGCCACTCGTTTGGCCCAGAGGCCGTGCTGGCGGGTTTGATGTTCCATCGTGGATGTCTCCATTGCCACTGACAAACGTCAGAGACGGTGTGTCTACTGCGTGGGGCTGATGATCGAAGTACGGGCATCGGTGGTCATGCTTTGGCCGTGAGATGGTTGGCCAGCCGACGGCTGAGCGCGACGATCGTTAGTGTGGGGTTCGCCTGACTTCCCGTCGGAAAGACGCTGCTCGACGCGATCCACAGGTTCTCGAAGTCATGGACCCGGCATACGGGATCGACGATGCCCGTTTTCGGATCCTTGCTCATCACGGTGCCGCCGATCTGATGATATCCGTCCTTTGCGCTTGCTACCACGGCTGCAAGCGCGTCGTCGCGACTGCCGATCCATCGCAGTGACCCGGCGCCCGCACGGCGTAGGTCTGCGTCGAGCAGCTCATGCGTTCGGACGACGTTGTCGCAATCCTCGCGACTGAATCGGAATGAGATATGCAATCGTGGCAATCCCACCGAATCCGTTTTTGTTGTCGATAGAGAAATGCGGTTCTGACGATCGGGCCGCTGTTCGGCATGATAGCGCATCAGCCATGCGCCCCTTTCCGCCGGCATGAATTGTTTGGGCCGAGGCAGGTGACCGGTCAGCCGCGCTCGCGTATGTAAATAGCCGGCACGGGCCAATCCGGACGCAGCAGAGAAGGGCGCTCGGGCGACGTTACGGAAGTGGGGTCGCAGAGACTCGTCGTAAAATTTGGTGTCGCGCGACGCAAGCCGGCGGACCAGTCGCGCCGCAAGGTATTTCGCCGACGCGACCGACGATTGGTGCGAGGGGTTTTCGTAATAGGCATCATCGATCCAGAACGCGGTATTGGGCAGATGTTCGTCGGATACGACCTCGCAAGTGGTGCGTAGGCGGCGGCGAGCGAAAATGCCGTCTCCGAGATCGCGATAGCAGAAGTGACGGTTGTCGGTGATATCTGCGAATGCGAGATTGGCGATCGTGCCGGTGAGATGCCCCATGTAGCTGCGTCCGAGTGGGCCGTCAGGTCCGCCGAAGAGGTTCGGATCGTCACGTTGCGCTAACAGAAGAAGCTTCAGTCCGCCGAGGCCGCCGCACGCGAGCACAATATGACGTGCGCGAACGATACGTTCCTCGCCGC
>JAICLG010000028.1 GCA_025927515.1 Hyphomicrobium sp. | reverse complement strand
GAAGAAGACGTGGCGATGCTCCGTCCTGCCGGGTTTTCGAATGCCAGCCTATTCTATGTAGGACTGAGTATCAGAGGCTGGGTTGCTTACGCCGAATAGCTTCGTCCCTCACCGCCACAGGCAGCTCACATCCGCTTTTAGGCGCATAGCAGATCCGGTCTAGCTCGAATGCTAGGGGCGAAGATCGCGCAGCGCCACCTGGGCCAGACAGCGACACACCGCAACCGAAGCGTGAGGTTCAGATAGGATAGTATCTCCAGGAGCTCAACGATAACGGGAATCGTAGTGCCGCTCAGAAAGCTGCCTGTAACGTTCCCGGTTTTGTATTTACCAATTGTAATGCAAAGCAAATTGCCAGCTATTCTCTCATATCGACGCGATTCGCGGGAGGAGGGAATCAGGTCCTATGAAAAACTCTAAGTTCGAATTTACAACCAATGGTTGTGGAAACCGTTATTTGCTTTCCGGGTTCGGCTGGAGACGCTTTCATTCTCTCTTGTTCCTCGGGGTGGCGGCGGCGGCGCTCATGACCGGTCCGAACCATGCGAATGCCGACGGACTCACCTTCAACTGGACCGGCGCAGGAAACGGGACCTCTTTTGGCAAAGCCGGCAATTTTAGCTCTGGCTATGACGCAGAGGGCAATCTGGCTCAGGACGCAGACGGCAATCCGATCTCGGGCCCACCGAACGGCCTCGACAACATGACCGTTACAGATCGGCGACGGCACTGAAATCCATGCCTTGGAAGGCGTTTGGAACTTGCAGTTTTAGTCTTTCCGCATCAATTCAGCCATGTGTTGAGCGGAGAATCTGGCGCAGTAGTTTTTGGGAGTCAAAGAGTGTGCGGTCGACGTCTGCTGTTGGCGCAGCGCCGGACATCGACAATCACTTACACGCAGGTCAGCTATTGGTCCCTGACGGACGTTAATTAACGGGCGTCCCCGCATCCGCCGACGACTTAATAGCGGACATTCCGCTTCGGAAGCCTGCTAGGTTCCTCGGAGATATTGCTATCGATCAATTCTTAACAACGATGTGGAAGTTCTCATCTTCATCATCTCCAGCGCCGTCAAAAAAGCAATTAAATCAGCTTCTGAATCTGAGTCCTCCTGAACAAAGATAAGAACCGTTACCTGAGATGATCGGCTCGCATTCTATGCAGTGCAGTTGGCAATGCAGAGAAAGCCGACATTCATCCATTCACAAGCCAAGCCGCCCAATCGGCGCTAATAGGTGCCAATATTTTCAAACGTTTTCCAGTAACTCCGATCGCATCTCAGCTTTCTGCGGCAGATGCCATCCTTTCACGAGCGCGTAGATCGCGGGAATGACGATCAACGTGAGCAGCGTTGAGGAAATCATGCCGCCGATCATCGGTACGGCGATGCGCTGCATCACTTCAGATCCCGTACCCGTACTCCATAGGATGGGTAATAACCCGGCTATGATGGCAACGACTGTCATCATCTTGGGTCGCACGCGTTCCACCGCGCCGATCATGATGGCGTGGTATAGATCCTCGCGCGTGAATGGTCTGCGCGCTAGCAGGCATGCGGCCTGAACCTCGCACTTGGCATTGTCGAGATAGATCAGCATCACAACTCCGGTTTCGGCGGCGACGCCGGCCAATGCGATGAACCCAACAGCCACCGCCACCGAAAGATTGAAACCCAGCCACCACATCAACCAGATACCGCCGACAAGTGCGAACGGCAGCGACAGCATGACGATGAGCGTTTCGGTGAGACGCCGGAAGTTGAGATAAAGCAGCAGGAAGATAATCATCAGCGTGAGCGGCACGACCATCTTCAGGCGGGCTTCTGCACGTTCCAGATATTCGAACTGCCCCGACCACACGAGGTAGATTCCGGGAGGCATTTTTACCTGCGCCACCGCCTTCTTCGCAGCGGCAATGTACCCGCCGAGATCGCGGTCGCGGATATCGACGTAGACGTAGGTGGCGAGTTTGGCGTTCTCCGTACGGATGGTGGTAGGGCCCCGAGTGAGCTTGATGTCGGCTATCTCACCCAGCGGTACTGTGCCCCTGCCGCCCGGCAATGAAACAACCACGTCCTTGGCAATTGATTGCGGATCGGAGCGGAGGTCGCGCGGGTAGCGGATCGCAACCGTGTATCGCTCCCGCCCTTCGATTGTGGTGGTGATTGGCTCGGCGCCAAGTGCCATAGCCACCACGTCTTGAACGTCCGACACCGCAAGGCCGTAGCGGGCAAGGCGTAGTCGGTCCGGAATGATTTCAAGATAATAGCCGCCGAGTACGCGCTCGGCATAAGCGCTGGAGGTGCCAGGCACCGATTTGATAACAGTTTCGATCTGGCGGGCGACGCCCTCCATTTCATTCAGATCCTTACCGATCACCTTGATGCCGACTGGCGTGCGGATGCCGGTGGAGAGCATGTCGATGCGCGCCTTGATCGGCATGGTCCAGGCGTTGGAGACGCCGGGAAATTGCAACGCCTTGTCCATTTCCGCGATTAGACTGTCGATAGTGACACCTGGACGCCAATCGTCCTTGGGCTTGAGATTGATGATGGTTTCGGACATCTCGGTCGGCGCCGGGTCGGTGGCCGTCTGCGCGCGTCCCGCCTTGCCGTAGACCGACGCCACCTCGGGGAACGATTTGATGATGCGGTCCTGCGTCTGCAGGAGTTCTGCCGCCTTGGTGATGGAAAGACCGGGCAGCGTCGTTGGCATGTAGAGAAGCGTGCCTTCGTTCAGGTTGGGCATGAATTCCGTGCCGAGTTTTGTTATCGGCCATACGGATACGGCGAGGATGGCCGCCGCCACGACAATGGTCAGCGTCTTCGCCTTGAGCACACCCTTGATGGCGGGGCGGTAAATGGCAATGAGCCCGCGATTGATGGGGTTCTTCGCCTCGGGAATGATCCGGCCGCGCACGAAGATCACCATAAGCGCCGGGACTAGCGTTACCGACAACAGCGCCGCGGAGGCCATTGCGAAGGTCTTGGTGAAAGCCAGCGGGCCGAACATCCGCCCTTCCTGCGCTTCCAGCGTAAAGATCGGCAAGAAGGACACCGTGATGATCAGCAACGA
Source organism: Hyphomicrobium sp. (assembly GCA_025927515.1). GTDB lineage: Bacteria > Pseudomonadota > Alphaproteobacteria > Rhizobiales > Hyphomicrobiaceae > Hyphomicrobium_B. The sequence goes on along the minus strand of JAICLG010000028.1, from coordinate 12,989 downwards.
GAAGAACAACGCGGGCCCAACCTCGGATGCAGCCTCGATCAAGATCTCTATTCGCGGTTTATCCTTTGGGGCGCGCTCCAGATGCTTGTGCGCGTTTTCGATCATGACAATGGCTGCGTCGATCATCGCACCGATGGCGATGGCGATGCCGCCGAGACTCATGATGTTCGAGCCGATGCCGAGTGCACGCATGGCGATAAAGGCCATCAGAATGCCGACGGGCAGCATCAGAACGGCGACGAGCGCGCTCCTGACATGCAACAGAAAGATGATGCAGATCAAAGCGACGATGATGCTCTCTTCCACGAGTGTCGATCTGAGCGTTGCAATGGCATGATGAATGAGCTCGGAACGGTCGTAGACGGGCACAATTTTGGTGCCCGCCGGTAGTGACGGAACAATCTCTTTCAACTGTTTCTTGATGTTGTCGATAACGGTCAGCGCATTGGAGCCATAGCGCTGCAAGGCAATGCCGCTGGCCACTTCGCCTTCTCCGTTAAGCTCGGCGATGCCGCGCCGCTCGTCGCCAGTGATTTCCACACGGGCAACATCCTTCAGGAGAACGGGCGTGCCGCCATCGGATTTGACAACAATGTTTTCGAGGTCTTTGACGCCTTTCAGGTAACCACGCCCGCGCACCATGAACTCGTGCTCGGCCAATTCCAGCGTGCGTCCGCCGACATCGATGTTGCTGTTGCGGATAGCATCGCGGACCTTGTCTAGTGGAATATTGAGACTGCGAAGTCTGTTGGGGTCGACGACGACGCTGTATTGCTTGACGAAGCCGCCAACGCTTGCGACCTCGGCCACGCCTTCGGCCTTCGACAACCCAAAGCGGACATCCCAGTCTTGGATCGAGCGCAAATCGGCGAGTGACTTGTTCTTGGATTGCAAAGCATATTGATAGACCCAGCCAACGCCGCTGGCATCAGGGCCGAGCGTCGGGGTGACGCCCGACGGCAGGCGTTTGGCAACAGTATTCAGATATTCAAGGACCCGGGAGCGCGCCCAATAGATGTCGGTTCCATCCTCGAAGATGACATAGACGAAGGACACGCCGAAAAACGAGAACCCCCGCACCACCTTGGAGCGCGGTACAGTCAGCATCGCTGTGGTGAGCGGGTAAGTGACTTGGTCTTCGACCACCTGCGGCGCCTGACCAGGGAACTCAGTATAGATGATGACCTGAGTGTCGGAGAGATCGGGGATGGCGTCGAGCGGAAGCGTCCTTACAGCCCAAACACCCGCCACCACTGCGAAGCCCGTCGCGATGAAGACAAGCATCAGATTCTTGGCCGACCAGGCAATGAGGCGGGCGATCATCGGCGGACCTCCGTAGGCGGCGCCTCGAAGCCATTGAGCGCCGATTGGAGATTGCTTTCGGCATCGATTAGGAAGTTGCCGTTCGAAACAACTTTGTCGCCTTCGGCGAGACCGCTCGTCACCGCTGTATAGCCGTCTCCACGTCGGCCGAGTTTCACTTCGCGTGGCGTGTAACGGCCATTACCTCGATCAAGGAGAACGATCTGCCGGTTGCCACTGTCGATCACTGCACTCGCTGGCACAGCCAGCGCTGTGGCGTTATCGGTGGCGATCTCCACGTCGCCGTACATATTGGGCAGCAGAGCTAAATCGGGATTGGCAAGCGCGATACGGACTGGAACGGTCCGCGTCTCCTTCGTCACATATGGATAAATGACCGTTACGCGTCCGTTGAATACGCGGCCAGGGCGTGCTCGTGTCGTGACCTTGGCCGCCTGACCGACCTTAACGGAATCAATGTCGCCCTCAGCAATCTCCGCCATCATCCACACGACGGAATGGTCAGCGATACGAAATCCAACATCGCCGGTCTTGAAGCCTTGGCCGTCGCTCCAATTGCGTTCCATCACTTCACCATCGATTGGCGAGCGATAGATGAGCGCATCCGGCACGCGTCGGCTGCGCTTTACTTCATCCATGAATTCATCGGATACGCCGAGATTTTGTAGTCGGCGTGTGGCGCCGACGAACGCGCCTGACGGACTGTTGAGGCCAGAAGGCGCATTTTGTTCGATCAGTAAACGTGCCGCCTGATCGAGGACCTCCTGGCCGAACACGGTCGCCAGAACCTCTCCCCGTTTGACGTGCGTGCCGGTCGTTACGGGCCCGACTTTTACGACGTAGCCGTTGAACTTCGGCGCGATCACAACGACGCGCCGTTCGTCGGGCTGAACAACGCCTGGTGCTTTGATCGTTCGTGTGATGGCCCGTCGCGTAACTGCTACGGTCTCGACACCGGTCCGCTGGATTTTGCCAAGCGAGATCTTTATTGAACCGTCGCTACCATCTTCACCGTCGTAGACGGGAATGTAGTCCATCCCCATCGAATCCTTCTTCGGCACGGGAGAGGTGTCCGGAAGGCCCATCGGGTTGCGATAATATTTGATCTTTTTTCCGCTGCTCGCGGTGTTGGCCGCTTGCTTTTCCGGAGCCTTAGATTTCGGCTCGAATGAAACGTCCTCGCCGGCGTGGACGGCGATGTAGGCCGCACCGGAATCGGTTTTTCGCGGCATCAACGAGTAAAATGGCTTGCCGTTGGGGTCGCGATAATAAATCACCGCGCCGGTCGGCGCACGTTGGGTCTCAGTCGTCGCCGCTGGGTGAGAGAGCGGCAGCCTGAGCAAGCCAATCTGGCCTGCCCATAGCCCGGCTCCCGCCGCAGCCGTGATGGCCGCGACGGTGATCGTTCCCCTGATCAGGGCGTTCATTGGACGGCCTTGACGACGAGCTTGCTCTCAACCGTTCCGGTCTCGCCCTGAACCTTGGCGCCGAGCGACAAGGCCCACTGGCCCTCCATCGTCAGATTGGTCTTGAAGCGATAGACGCCCGGTTCGGGCGACGGCACCGCCTCCAATGGCGCTGTCATCGCTTCCATGGCCTCAGGCCCCATATCGATGCGCTTGGCGAAGATCACCGCGTCGGGGATGGCGCGGCCGCTGTTCTTATGGATGAGCTTCACCGCGATAACGGCCTCGCCCTTTTTTACTTCTTTGTCGATAAGCTGGAATTCATAGTCCTTGGCATCGGCGAGCGCCGAACTGGCCAGGCCTCCAAGAAGCGCGAAACCGAGGACGGCCGCGCGCAATGCTGACGAACGTTGCATGTTAATATTCTCCGATTGTCGTCGAACCCGCGTGGGCCACCATGGCCACGCGTACGAAGGCCACGGCGTGATGCCGGAGCCTCGGTCACGCCGTTCGGCGTGGGCTTAGACGCTCGGAGGTCGGAGGAGCGGTGGTATCAATGATCCCGAAGTGATCAACGCACGGGCGGGGGCAACACGGTCTCGGGTGACCTCGCCATAGAATCCCGCCTCAGCGAGCGGCGACGGCAAAGGCTGAAAGCATTTGACGAGGCAACTGCCCAATTCAGGACAGACTTTTTGCGGACAGCTCGGACAGTGCTTCGCAGGTGAATTGCATGGCATCTCTTCGCCGGCTTTGTGCGCATCATGGGCCATATTCATGGCCATCGACTTCGAGGACTGCGCGGACATTGCGAAGGCATAGGTCGATGCCAGCGGCATGGATATCAACGCTCCAAGCATGGCCATCATGCCGAGCAAGAAAAAACAGCGCTGGAATAATCGATTTCGCACGGAAGCAGACTGCCATACCTTTTGGACGACGGCAACTTCAAGGACGGACGCTGCTTAACTGCTAATGCTTCCGGCTGACACAATGTTCATGGTTTGAAAGCACGTCGACAATGCGGCATTCGCAAATGCGGCCTTTGGCGCAAGATCTGGTCATCGCCGTTGACGTTGATTGAACCCTGCATCCATCAATTGGCGACCCTCAGGCTCAACCTGTCGCTTCCGGCGTTCTTGCCAGGCTTGCAGCAGGACCTGCGTGGCGGACGCCAAACACGGCTGACATGACACCCGCAATGATGAGATCGGGCCATGCGCTTTCGCTTCCCGCATCGTAACGGCGGCAGCCATCATCTCGGGCGCGCCATTGGTTTCAAGGATTTTGCTGGTGCGTTGCCGGTAACAGTAATTTTTATTGGCGACTATTCGGCAGTTGACGCGCCGATTGGTTGCGCTGTAGTGCGCCGGTTCGAACTGTGACAGTGGCGAAATTCACTCCATGCCGAAGGCGGTCGGCCAGTCACTACAGCGTGTGCGCTGCCACTGTGGCACCGAAGCCAATGTCAGCATGCCGCTTGAGTATGCTTTGATCGCAAGTGAGGCGGATTTCAGCCGCGCGCCTTGATGCATAATACTTGCGGTTCGGGCGTCGCTGAGTAGCTTCTCTAAAATCGAGGCGACGCGGAGCGGATCAGATCTCATGCCGAAAGCGCCACAGGTCGAGATTATATACTGTCGGCTTTGCCATTGGGGCTTGCGCGCCTCCTGGATGGCGCAAGAACTTCTATCGACGTTCGCCGAGGAGATAGGATCGGTGACCCTCACGCCTGACGCAACCGGCGGCGTCTTTGAGGTATGTATCGACGGCGATCGTGTCTGGTCGCGCAAAGAGGCCGGGCGTTTCCCTGAGATCGGCGAGTTAAAGCGGCTGACGCGCGATCGGATTGCACCAGGGCGCTCGCTTGGCCACATCGAGAAAGGCTAAGCCGCTGCGAGGCCGTTTGCGATCATTTCAGCTCCGAGGCTGCAAGTAGCTCTCAAACCTGAAATCTCTGTTGAGCGGGGGATCACCGCGCTCAGCGGGCGCCCCTTAGGATTTATTCCTTCGAAGTTCTCATCGTTGTTCGGCATGGCGCTGCCTCGAAGGTTTGGATTGCCTCGCCAGGCATTCTGGCCCCGCGCCTGCACATTCATGAATTGGCTTTCGGCATCCTGTGCCAGGTAACGATCGCGCGATCACACGCGAAGATCATCGAGACCTAAAGAACCAAACAGGACGTTGAACGCATGGATCGATCGTCTCTTCTGGCCAAACTTTGCATCGCACCGCTGCCAGTTCCGGCAGAGTGGTACGCCATTCCGCTCCGTCTCATGATCGGGTTTGGATTTTTCGAGCATGGCTATGCGAAGCTTGCGCGCGGACACGAGAACTTCGCCGGCATCCTTCACGCGATCGGCATGCCGTTTCCCGATTTGCTGAGCATGGCCACGATCGCGGTCGAGATCCTGGGCGGCTTGATGATCCTGTTGGGCGCTTTCATTCCTCTCGCCGCGGTGCCGATGATCGTCGTGCTTCTCGTCGCAACGTTCACCGTTCATCTTCCTTATGGCTTCAGTTCGATAAAACTCCAGTCCTATGGGGCAGCGGGCGCTCACTTCGGTCAGCCGGGCTATGAAACCGATTTGCTCTATCTCGCTGGGCTCATCGCACTTGCCATTGGCGGGGGCGGAGCCTTCTCGCTGGACAAATATATGAGTGCGAAACGAGACCGCATATAACGCGGGAGGCAATCAGAACTTCATCTTTGACAGTTGTCAGCGAGCGCGGGATCCTACAGTGGTTCTGATTGGCGAAGGGATGGGGTGGCAATGTTCGGCGGATTTTGGCGACGCAACCTGATGGCGTCGGGGGAAGGCCTTGGCGCTGGTGCTATTCCCTCGCCTCTCGCGAAAGCTCCCAAGCTGAACGTACAGGCGCCCTACTGGTATCGCTTCGATGTTGGCGATGCAGAGGTGACCGTCGTCTCCGATGGCTGGCAGATGCTCGGCGAGCCGTCGGAGTCATTTCTTGGCGTACCCAAGGATGAGGTGCGGCGAGAACTGACCGACAACTTCATGAGCCCTACAGAAATGAATATCGAGCTCAACTCTTTTGTCGTGAACAGCAACGGCAAGTTGACGTTGTTCGATACGGGGCTTGGAGGCTCGAAAATGTTTGGCCCCAAAGGCGGGCTGCTCGCAAACAGTCTGTCGGCGGCCGGTATCAAGCGCGAAGATATTAGTGCGGTTGTTATTTCGCACGGCCACATCGATCACATTGGCGGTATCGTCGATGAGAACGACGAGCTGATGTATCCGAATGCTCAGGTCTATATGAGCGAGGCCGATTTTAACTACTGGACGGATGAACGGCAGATGGACTTGCCGTGGAAGAAGACGTTCATTGTACACGCTCGAAAAAATCTTCTGCCCGTTCGCGACCGTCTGGTCTTCGTCAAGGATGATCAGGAATTTCTGCCTGGTATTACTGCGGTGGCAGCGCCCGGACACACGCTGGGGCACACGATGTTCAATATTCAATCGAACGGCCAATCCTTCTTTTTCGTTGGCGATATTTCGCATCACTCCGTGTTGTTGATCGAGAATCCGCGCATGGAGTTCCTGTTCGATACCGATGCCAAGCAAGCCGTGCAGACGCGCCTCAAGATGCTCGGGTTTCTCGCTGCGAACAGAGTCGCGATATTGGCCTATCACTTTGCGTGGCCGGGCTATGGGCATTTCGTGAAGGCGGGTGATGGATTCCGCTATCTCCCCACGCCTATGAATATGAACCGTTAGCGACAGCTTTTAGAGCACATCCGTGTAGACGCTTGCGGCTTTTTAAAAGACTAGGGGCCCGGCAGGGGGAAGCCGGGCCCCTTTCAATCGAAGCGGCGCTTAGGGTGGTGGGGGACGGCGCACATCTTCGACGAGATGCGATCGCTCGGGTTTGTGATGACCGGCGGTCATCATTGTTGGTGTGCGAGTTCCGATAACTTGCCGTTACTCAGAATTTCGATCTGGTATGCGCCCCGAAGACGAATGACCTTCTGGCGAATGAGCTCCGCAAAGCACTGTTCGAGCGCCGACATCGAGATGCCAAGATGGAATGCAATGTCAGCGTCGGTGCGGCGCACTTCGATAATGTTCCTGTCGCCGGCTTGGGCGCCTGCGTGCAGATACCGGTGATGTTCGATAAATGTCGCAAGCTTTGAGAGGTGTAGCGTATATTTCGATTTCGGCGGTTCCTGGCGGGCGAAGGAATTCAGATTTGCGATGTTTTCGGGGGTGTGCATCGGTTACTCCTGCTAAGGCTCACGGGAGATTGAGCTTCCGGATACGCTCGGTTGCGCAACGCGAGATACCTGCGCTTTCTAAATCGGGGATGCCAGTCAGCAGTGCGGCCTAGGGCGCGGCGTTTGCCAATTAGACCAGATGGCCTAAATATTATTTTCACCGACGGCGACGGAATGGGCGAAATTTTTCGTCAATTACGTGGGAAACTTCAGACCATCGCCTGACGAAGGCACCGAAGCTTGCGGGCTCGACCCGGTTACATGGACGGCATTCTCGGATGCGACGCGTTTCGTTGAAGGTGCTGATAGCGGCTGCGATCTCTCTCGTATCGCTGCTGCTGACAGCTGCCGTCTCCTACGTGATCGCGCGTGACGCCGTAAACCGTCTGGAAATGCAGATCGGACGATCGCTGGCCCTGCTTGCCGACGAAATGCAGGACAAGCTCGATCGCGCCATGTTCGAGCGTCTGCAATCGCTCGACGACATGACCGAGATCGCCAGAATACCTGCCAACACCGAGACGCCGGATTCGTTACGTGCATCGCTCGAACGCTTCCAGGCCGCTTACGCCGATTATTCCTGGGTCGGTTACGCCAAACGCGACGGTACGATCGAAAGCGCGACCGGCGGCGTGCATGAGGGCGACAACGTCAAAAACGAAGCATGGTTCAAGGAAGGATTGGAAGAACCCTACGTCGGAGACGTGAAGATCCACCGCAGAGAGGGCGATCCGCAGGACAAGCAAAAGGTGTCCGATTTCATCGATCTTTCGGTTCCCGTTTCAAACGATGAAGAGACGCTTGGCGTTCTCGGTGCGACGTTGAGCGCGGATTGGGCAGAGGAGGTCAAGGATACGCTGCTCGGCAGCATGAAGAGTTCGATACCCGCCGATGTGATTGTTCTCAACGAAGCGAGGCAAGTGCTCTTCGGTCCCGATGATATTGCCGGCAAAACCCTCGATCTGCCGAGCATCAGAGGCGCCCGTGCTGGTATCGCAGGTTTCGCGATCGAGCAATGGCCTGGCGGGCGACCGTACGTCACCGGATTTTCCAAGAGCGACGGCTATCGCTCCTATCCGGGTTTGCACTGGATCGTGCTTGTCCGCGAAGATCAGAAGCTAGCGTTCGAACCGGTACGGAGTCTGCAGAGAAACATTTTGATTTGGGGTGCGCTGTTCTCGGCCTTGGCGGCGCTCTTGTCATGGGCGCTTGCATCCCAACTGTCGCGGCCGCTGTTGCAGTTGGCCGACGCTGCGGAAGGGCTACGGCGCGGCCGCCAGGTGAATTTTCCGGCAGTCGACGGCTATGACGAAGCGCGGGTTTTGGCGCTATCGCTGCGGTCCATGTTGGCGGAACTTACGGCGCAGCGGGCCTCTCTTGCCGCTGCAAATCAAACGCTCGAAAGCCAGGTTCGCGAGCGAACGCAGCGCCTTGCGGAGCAGAACGTCGGATTGGAGCGCGCCAAGGCCGAGGCAGAACAGGCGACGGAAGCGAAATCGCGTTTTCTTGCTGCAGCCAGCCATGACTTGCGGCAGCCGCTCCATGCCCTGACACTGTTTGCACGGGCGTTGTCGCGACGAGTTCAGGCGGGGGAAGCGACGACACTCGTCGCACAAATGGAAGAAGGTCTGCACGGCCTCAAGGGAATGTTCGATGCCTTGCTCAACGTTTCGCGGCTCGACGCCAAGCTGATCGAGCCTACAAAGGTCCCGACGTCGATTGCAGAGATCATCGAGCGTGTGTCGGTCGGATCGAAAGTCGAAGCGGAGCAGAACGGGTTGAGGTTCTTGAGCCATCCGAAGGATTGGACGCTCGAGACGGATCCGGCGCTGCTTGAGACCATGATTCGGAATTTGGTCTCGAATGCGCTCAAATTCACCAAGCGCGGTGGCGTCGTCCTGGCCGCGCGCCGCCGGAATGGTCAACGGATGATCGACGTCTATGACAGCGGTCCCGGTTTATCTCCGGAGCAGCACGAAATGATCTTCGAGGAATTCGCGCGTACCGACCGGCGCGCAGGGGGGGCGAACGATGGGCTGGGTCTCGGATTGTCGATCGCCCGCCGCTACGCGGATCTCCTCGGAATGCGGATCATCGTATGCTCCCGGCAGCAGCGGGGATCGCGGTTTTCGATCGTTTTGCCGCCGGAGCGCATCGTCGAGGCCTTGCCGGAAAAATCGACTACGGCGAAAGGCGAAGTCGACGTTCACGGCTTCCGAATTCTGGTTCTTGACGACGACGCGTTGATCGTCTCGGCCCTTAGTCGGGACCTGAGAGACCGGGGGAATGCGGTGTTTGGTTACCAACACGCCCCCGACGCCGCGGCGGCACTCTCCGAAGGATTGGCAATCGACGCGGCGATACTCGATTTCGATCTGCGCGATCAGGAAACGGGATTGGAGTTCATTACCCGGATGTCCGCGGAACTCGAATGTTTCATTCCAGCCGTTATCCTTTCCGGAGGCACCGACTCTGCTACGTTGGCGACACTTGCAAAGTCCGGAAGACCGTGGTTGACGAAGCCTGCGGATCCGGAACTCATCGTCGCAACGCTCAACGCGGTTATCAAGGCGGGTAGAGTCCGTACTTCCGAAGTGGAAGAACGCGCCAGCATCGACTGAATTGCAGAGCAGCTCATGGCAATTCCAAAACGTCACTCAGTTCTCGTGGCCGACGATCACAGCCTCTATCGTGCTGGGTTGAGCTTTTTGCTAAAGGACAGGCTGGGTTTCGACTCCGTCATCGAGGCTGCAAACTTCGATGCGGCTTTGGATCGGCTGTCGGAGCGGTCAGCGATCGAGCTCGCGCTTTTCGATTTGTCGATGCCGGGTATTTCAGGGCCGGAAAGCCTGAGCGTCGTCAAGGAGACGTACCCGGGGCTGCGCGTCGCGATCGTATCTGGATCGGAAGATCGCGACGATGTTCTCAGAACGGTGGCCACAGGCCTTAGCGGCTACGTTCCGAAATCGCTTCTGGATGATGAGATCGTCGGTGCATTGCAGGACATTCTGGACGGGCGGATCTATGTGCCGCGCTTTATGACAGCGCACGGATCGTCATCGGGTGGCAAATCATCTCCGTCGGAGCATTCGGAGATTAGAGGAGGCCCCGGCGGCGGAGCCGTCACGAAACCCATTTCGCCGCGTCAACGCGATGTCCTGGATTGCGTCCGCCGGGGCCTTTCCAATAAGGAAATCGCGCGCGAACTCGATATCGCCGAGGGGACCGTGAAGATTCACCTTGCTGCCCTCTTTTCGCATTTCGGTGCACGAAACCGAACCGAACTTGCGACGAAGCGCTGATCTCCAATTCAATATCCAGGCTTCCGTCTTCCCTGATCCTATTCAGCCGTATCCGAGCTTCTGCGCGAGCCACGCATGAAGAATGTCGGGATCGAAGGGCTTCCCGATAACCGGAAATGGTCCACTGAGGGCGGCGAAGTCGCTGTGGCCGGTCGTGATGATCGTGGGCACGGAACGTCCCAACATGCCGGCGATTGCAAGTGCATCCTTGATGCCCCGCATCTGCCCGCCGATCTCGACGTCAGTGATAATCGCCGAGATCTGCTGAAGGCGGTTGCCAAGCGTCTGAATGGCTTCCTGGGAACTTCTCGCCGCGATGCAGGAATAGCCCCAGTCGTCGATCAGCATTCGCAGTGCCAGAGACGATCGGTAGTCGTCTTCAATGACGACGATTAACGGTCTCGGGCCCGATGACTTCAGCGGTACGGTTTTTTCGGTATCGGCAACCGCTGCGAGCGTTGTGCCTACCATTAGCGGCCTCCTACGTCGGAATGAGTCCCGAGCAGCCGCTAATTCAGATCTTTTCCAGACTCATCGCTATTCAGCGGGAGGCTCTAGGCCACTCGACCTAGGTTTTCGGGGGCTTTCCGCGGTCGCGGGAGGTGCCGGAGCCCGCGGGACGCCTGCGGGCTTCTTTTCCATTCGAGATGCCGCGGGCGCTTTGAATGCGGACTGCATCATTGTATGATGTGTTCCATGCGCGGCCATCAGGACTACGGATGGCGGCGTTTGCTTCGACATCCGACCGGAAACGATATCAGACATGAGCCGCACTGCATCGCCGGCCCGCAAACGAGCCAGCTGGTACAGTGTGCGCTCAATCTGGCGCTCGTTGGTTATCAGGCCGCGCGCTGTCATCGCGGCCGTTCTCGCATTCGGCGCCTATATAGTTCTGCCGCGCGAATTACACGGGGCGGCTCGCGAGGCGGCGGCCTGGTGCATCGGCGGGGCGGCCTATCTGATCCTGGCGTTTCGGATCATGTATGACTGCACCTCCGAAACGATGCGCACACGCGCGGCGCGCCAGGACGACAGCGCCGTCGTCATTCTTGTGCTCGTTTTGGTGGCGATTTGCTCAAGTTTCGCGGCAATTTTCGGTTTGATCGGCCAGGCGAAGGTCGCGTCGAACGAGGGCAAGCTTTTGTTTGTGGGGCTGGCCGGAGGGACGACCGTTATCTCCTGGCTGGTGACGCAGGTCGCTTTTACGCTGCATTATGCGCACGCCTATTACGCGCCGAATATGCTTTCGGACAAAGGGGCCGCGAAACCGCTGGGCTTTCCGGACGACGCGACGCCGGATTACTGGGATTTCTTTTATTTTGCCAGTTCTTTCGGCGCCGCCTCGCAGACCTCCGATGTGGTGATCAACGCCAAGTCGCTGCGGAGGATAGCGACGCTCCACGCTGTTGTTTCTTTCTTTTTCAATACGATGATCTTGGCACTGACCATCAATCTCGCGGCGAGCCTCGCATGAGGTTTTTGCCGGTATCGGCGCATCACCACGTTGCTTTTCATCGCTTGGGCTTTACCCAGGAACAATTTGGCACCCTTGTGGGTTGTCATTAAGCATGGAATACGCGGTGGGGCGTGTCGCAGGCGATTTTCATTTGTCGGAAACCTAATTGTGCCTCAGGGTCTGAGCTTAGGTCGCATCGAACGGGTGCTACCCGTTGGCGTCTACACATGCGACGACGCCGGTACTTTGTTGGACTTCAATCAGCGGTGTGCGGATTTTTGGGGTCTCGACGCCGCTGCGGCGCGGCCGCAAAGTAAATTTGGCGGGGCATTCAAGACGTTTCGGCCGGACGGCGCGCCGCTGCCGGCGGCCGACGACCCGATGGCAATTGCCCTTCGCACCGGTGAACCCGTCGACCGATGCGAATTGATCTTTGAACGTCCAAATGGTGGTCAGGTGTTTGTGGAGGTCAGCGTTGAGCCGATCTTCGATGACCGCCGCGCTCTTGTCGGCGCTGTGGGCTGTATTCAGGATCTCACCAAACGTAAGGACGTCGAAACCCGGCTCAAGGACGAGCGGGAAACCCTCGCCACGATCATAGAGACCACGCCCGAGTGCATAAAGACGGTTGCCGCTGACGGAACGCTGCTTCGGATGAACGCTGCTGGTCTCAGGATGATCGACGCTGAGGATAGTGCGTGCGCTGAGGGGAACTCGGTCTTTGAACTCATTGCACCCGAATTTCGCGAGACATGGAAAGCCAATCATGATCGCGTCTGTAAGGGCGAAAAGCTCACATGGGAATTCGACATCATCGCGGCCTCCGGCACGCGACGGCATATGGAAACCCATGCCGTACCCTTGCGCCTACCGGATGGAAGCGTGGCGCAGCTTGCGATAACCCGAGACGTTACGCAGGAGAAAACCGCAAATACGAAAATGGTCGAGAGGGAGCACCGTTTTCGCCAGGTGCTCGAAGCGATACCGATCGCGCTCTATACGACCGATGCCGATGGCAAGATTACGTTCTTCAATCGTGAAGCGGTCAAACTGGCGGGCCGCACTCCGAAACTTGGTACAGACGAATGGTGCGTGACGTGGCGGCTGTACGATCTCGATGGGAACCTTGTTCCTCACGACCGCTGCCCAATGGCGATCGCGCTCAAGGAAGAGCGTCACCTGGTGGGGCCGGAGACGATCGCTGAGCGGCCCGACGGGTCTCGCGTGCGTTTCGTTCCCTATCCATCGCCGATTTTCGATCG
>JAICLG010000340.1 GCA_025927515.1 Hyphomicrobium sp. | reverse complement strand
TTGAACCGGTGCACGGCCGTGACGTGATGCTGTCGATCGACGCCGATTTGCAAAAGGCAGTCCTCGGCCGAATGCAACGTGAGCGTACGGCTGCGGCGGTCGTCATTGATGTCAAGATGGGCGAGATCGTTGCGCTGGTTTCCGTACCGGGTTTTGATCCCGCAGTGATCGCAAGCGGCATATCCGAAGCCGAATGGCGCAAGCTCGCGACGGCCGAGGACAAGCCGCTTCTCAACCGCGTCGTCTCGGGGCAATACGCGCCGGGGTCGACGTTCAAGATCGTGACGGCGCTCGCCGCTCTTGATGCCGGTGTCGTGTCGCCGGATGAGCGTATCTCGTGCCCCGGGCATTACAGGCTCGGCAACCGGACGTATCCATGTTGGAAAACGGCAGGGCATGGCGAGCTCACGATCCACGAGGCGCTGCGGTGTTCCTGCGACGTCTTCTTCTACGAGATAGCGCGGCGCAGCGGCATCGATAAAATCGCAGCGGCCGCACGTCGGCTCGGACTCGGCGCGATTTACGATTTCGGCCTTACGGAGGAGAAAGCCGGCATCATTCCGGATCGTGATTGGAAGCGCGGCAACTTCAATGCACCTTGGCTCGGCGGCGAGACGTTGTTGACCGGCATCGGCCAGGGCTACGTGCAGACGACGCCACTGCAACTCGCGCTGATGATGGCGCGTGTCGCCGGCGGTCGCGCGATCCTGCCGTCGATCGAGAAAAAAACGCATTCGATTGAATTTGCAGTGCTCCCGTTTCAGCCCACTCATCTCGATATCGTTCGCAATGGCATGCTTGCGGCCGTCAACGACGATGGCGGTGCAGCCGAGAAAGCGAGACTCGGTTCCGGCCGTCCCCAAATCGCTGGGCAAGCCGGCACGGCGGCGCTCACGGCTCGCGAAAACGTCGCGCAGGAGAACGGACGGCAAAATTCGAGGCGCAATCATGCGATCGTCGTCGCCTATACGCCCTTCGACGCACCGCGCTACGCGATCGCCACCGTCATCGAGCACACGAGCATGAGCGACGACACGGCAGCCCCATTGGCGCGCGATATTCTGAACCTGGTCCTGGACCACGACGATGCATCGCGCATTCACAAGAATACGACGGGCGAGGGCGTGGCACCGCCACGCGGCACAGGCGAGCCGCATACAACCGAGACGGCGGGTTAAATGACCTACTTCAGTACGCGAAACAGCAGCCGGCCGTTCACTGCCACAGCGAAACTGTTGCGCGTTCACTGGCCGGTGCTGCTGACGACGTGCGTGTTGGCTGCGATCGGCACCATCACGCTTTATTCGGTGTCAGGAGGATCGTTTCAGCCGTGGGCCGAGCGCCATACGCTGCGCTTTCTGGTGGCCCTCGCGATCGTCGTTGCGATGGCGCTCGTTCGCCTCGACGTCTGGATCAAGCTTTCTTATCCCGCCTACGCGGTCGCGTTACTCATGCTGGCGCTGGTGCCGGTCTTCGGCGTTGAGGCGCTCGGCGCCAAGCGCTGGATCGAAATAGGCCAGCTGTCGTTTCAGCCATCCGAGTTGATGAAGTTCGCGCTGGTCGCGGCACTCGCGCGTTATTATCTGTGGCTGCCGACAGATCGCGTCGGACGATGGCAGTACGTGCTTTTGCCACTCCTCATGGTGCTCGTGCCGGTCCTGCTGACGCTGAAACAGCCGGATCTCGGCTCAGCGATGGTCTTTCTGGCTTTGGGACTGGCGCTGATGTTTCTCGCCGGCGTGCCGCGCGCGTATTTCGCAGTCGCAGCCGTTCTGGCCTTTGCCGCGCTGCCCGTCATCTGGTCGGGACTGCACGACTATCAGCGCCGCCGTATCGAAGTTTTTCTCGATCCGGGGATGGATCCGCTCGGCGCCGGGTATCACATCACGCAATCCAAGATCGCGCTTGGCTCCGGCGGTATCTCCGGCAAGGGCTTCATGCAGGGTACACAGAGTCAGCTCGACTTCGTGCCCGAAAAGCATACCGACTTCATTGCCAGCATCATCGGCGAGGAATGGGGCTTCACGGGACTGCTATTTCTCATAGCCGCTTATGCAGCGCTGATTGCAATGATGACGGCGATGGCCTGGCGATCGGAAAACCGCTACGCCCAGCTTGTGATTGCCGGCTCTGCGACGAGCTTCTTCATATACGTTTTCGTAAATCTTGCGATGGTCACAGGCCTGGTTCCGGTCGTCGGCATTCCGCTGCCGCTCGTTTCCTACGGCGGAACCGCAATGACGACGCTGATGGTCGGTCTGGGGCTCGCGATGTCTGGATACGTCCACGGACGGGAGCCACGGCGCAGCAATCTCGGCCCGTTCTGGTAGGTTGTTCACCGTTTCGTCGAGCGGTCCTGGGCCTCCGCGCCGCATGAGCCACCGAGGGGGTGGACAGCGCCCGCCGCCGATGCTATGCGCTGCCGTCACGGGGCCCGCACGGGCCCCTTCGCCGTCCTTAGAGCCTCTCCGGCTCGGTTGTAGGAAGCCACGGCGATGGTACGGGTGATTAGCTCAGTTGGTAGAGCAGCTGACTCTTAATCAGCGGGTCCACGGTTCGAGTCCGTGATCACCCACCATTCAAAATCAATGACTTCCGCAGTTTCGGCCTTCAGAGTTTTACACTTTTTCCGGGGTAGTTTTACACTTTCAGTTTTACAATCGTTCTCCGGGCCGCTTCGAGCTTCGTTGCAGCCGACGTGGCGAGCCATTTCCGGCGTGCGGCCTTCGTATAGTGCGCCGCCATCTGCGGGGTCACATGGCCGAGTTGGACCATGATTTCGAGTTCTGAGCAACCCGCCTCCGCGAGTTCCATGCCCCTCATGTGGCGCAGGCCGTGCACGCTGTATCCGGTGATGCCGAGGCCATCGAGATGGCTGCGCATGCGCTTCGCCAGAGTGTTGGCGTCGAGGGAACTTCCGTCATCGAGACGAACGTAGAGCAAGCCTTTCGGCAGTTTCTCTAGGTATGTGCGAAGCTCAACG